>DAIUBX010000172.1:0-6671 GCA_036846465.1 Bernardetia sp. | reverse complement strand
AAAAACATCCAAATTAGATGCGATTAACCTAGGAACTTACTTTGAAGTTGATGGTTCACGAATTAGAACAAATTATTGAAAAAGAAACCCTCACAGAAGAATTTATTACTACCAAAATTCATCGTCTGAATCGTTATACTTCTATGCTCATTAATTCTTTTTCGGTAATGAGTGAAGGAATGGATTATGAAGATTACAATACATTTAGAAGCACTTTGACTCCTGCAAGTGGTTTTCAGAGCGCACAATTTCGTTTTATTGAAATCTATTGTACAAGTGTAAAAAACTTAATCAATCAAAAAGGAATAGAACGTTTGTCTGAAATTGAAAATCCAAAAATTGAAGATTATTTTGAGCATATTTATTGGAAAGATGCAGGACAAAACCGTAAAACTGGAACAAAATCGCTTACTTTAAGGCAATTTGAAGAAAAATATTTGGATAAATTTATTCATCTTGCCAAAGAATTAGAAGGAAATACAGTAGAAGATAAATTGATACAACTCAATGCAATTTCGCCTATTTTAGCAGATTTGCAAAAGCTATTGAGAAAATTTGACACACTTTATAATGTAACTTTTCCACTCGTTCATCTCAATACGGCAAGACATTATTTGGATAGCAAAGGCGAAAATAAAGCAGCTACTGGAGGTTCGGAATGGCAAAAATACCTGCATCCAAAATTCCAACAACGCAAGTTTTTTCCTACACTTTGGACGGAAGAAGAAAAAGAACATTGGGCAGAAAATGACTAAAAATGCCTTTTACTATTCAACTATTGTCAGAGTAATTTTGGATAACCAAAAATACTACTGACAAAGTTTTTAAAAAATCATCAAAAATATTTTTCTCTAAATTTTTCATAGTCATAATTGAGTGATTTAAAATAATACAATGATTAAAATTAATAAAAACCTTGATTATTAAAATTAAAATGGAGGAACAGAAACAGGAGAAGAAGGATCTTACCCACCCACTATTACAAGAATAATTATGCAAATAAGTGTCAAAATAATCAAAACGCCAATGGACTTGAAATAAGATTTGAGGTTTTGAATCGCTTTTTGTAGAATATTACTATCTGATTCTCTTAGAGATTGTTCTGTTTTTCTAGCAAATAACAAAAGATAGACTAATGGAATAATACAAAGAACTGAAAAAATCCAAAAAGGTATTGCATCACCTAAACGCATTTCTCTTGCTAAAATCATTAATACAAATAGAAGTGAAAAGCCAATAGTAAACAAGTAAACCTACTATTGAAATAAATTTTGACCAAAAAACAATTATTTTCAAAAACTTCTTTGATTCGTTATTAATTCCAAACTGAGAAGAATCATCAAAAACATTTTTATCTAAATTTTTCATATTAATTACTTATGTTACACAAGTTAGTGTTCTGCCACAGAATACGGATTTAGTATTTTTGTGTAAATTAATAAAAAAATGTTCTAAAATTCAACTTTCAAAAATGCCCTTTACTTTTTCTCATCCTGCAATCGTTTTACCTTTTGGTTTGATTGGACAACGTTATTTTTCTATGACTGCTCTCATTATTGGAAGTATGACACCTGATTTTGAATATTTTTTGCGTTTGAGGGTTCGTAGTGATTTTTCACATACTCTTTTTGGTGTTTTTTGGTTTGATTTGCCTTTAGGAATTGTTCTCTGTTTTGTGTTTCATTGACTCGTAAAAAAAACCCTTTTCAAAAATCTACCTTCTTTTCTGCAAACTCGTTTTAATAATTTCTTAGATTTTGATTTTATAGCGTATTTCAAAAAGCAGTTGATGATTGTGATTTTTTCTTTGCTTTTGGGAGCTTTTTCTCATCTTTTTTGGGACGGATTTACACATCATGACGGATTTTTTGTAGAGCTTTTTCCTATTTTACAAACCAAAACTATTTTCTGTTCTATTCCTATTTTCAAGATTTTACAGCATTTGAGTACGCTTTTAGGTGGAATTTACATTGCTTTTTGGATTTATAAATTACCAAATTTAAGTTCTGTTTATACAATTTCTCTAAAGTATTGGTTTTCTGTTTTTGGTTGTTTTGTGGTTCTATTTTCTATCCGTCTTTTTTTGATGGATAATTTTCATATAGGAAATTTTATTGTAAGTGGAATTTCTCTGATGCTACTTTCTTTGTTTTTGGTAGGAATTTTTGAGGAATTTTATACTAGAAACAGAAAATAGCGTTTTGTAAAAATAACTCTGTTAGAAATTATACTATGAAAAAATTACTATTCCTTACTCTTCTTATCAACTTTGCTTTTGCGATTTCTATTTTTGTATAAGATAACGAAATAGATGAATATTGGATGATAACAACAAGTGAAATGGTTCAGCTTTTGCTGTTTTCGGTGTGACACAGACGATTTTTACCTTACCACAAAAATTATCAGACAGCCATCATTTTTTGATCAAGACTCGTCAGAAAATGTTTCTACTTCGCCAGTACTCTCTTCGCTAACTTCTTCATCTATTTCCTCATCATCTATTGGATCATCTTCCAAATCACTATCCTTATTAAACTCATTTGTCAAAAATGCTCCTGCTCCAACTGCCGTTGCTATGGCAGCAGCATCCCCAATATCTATTCCATCATCACTTTCGTCATCATATTCTGTGTCATCATAATCGTCGTTGTCGTCATAATCATCATCAAAGAAATTTTCATCCTCCAATTCATCTCCCCCCACAGATTTTGAAAGTTTATACATTCTTCTAACTCTCTCAATATCTCCTTTTATTTTTAAAGAGTCTGCAACTCCAAGTTGAAGATCAATTTCTATTTGTTCGATAAAGTCCATTTCATCTTCAGTCACAATATTATCCTCCATTACCTTATCTATAAGGTTTTGTAAAACTTGAATTTTGATCCCATTAAACTCTGAATCAGACATTCCCAACCTAGATTGTAATGCTCTGACATCAGACATTTCATCGGCTGTAATAATACCATCATCACATGCTTCTAAGATAGCTGCAAAAAGTTGTTGTTTGGCTTGTGTCGCTCTTCCAGAATCTGGAGAAGGAGCAGCCGACCCACTAAAAAGTTGTTGAAATTTATTGACAAGATTTTTGAGCAAACTCATAATTACACTATTTTTTATACAAAAATTGGAAGCACAAATTCAATAAAAATTGTTTTTTTTAACTCTGTCACAAAATAGCATTTTTTTTTTAATTTTCGTTATTCTAGCTAAAATTTATTCAAATTATATTCCAAAATTACGGTAAAAGACCTTTTTTTTCTAATTTATCCATAATTAACCTTACAGTTTCATAAGTGCCTAACTTACTACTATCAATAACTAAATCTATTTCATTAGCTAGAGGTTTTTCAAATGGGCTGCTAATTCCTGTAAACTCTTTTATTTCTCCTGCTCTGGCTTTTTTATATAATCCTTTTACATCCCTTTGTTCGCAAACCTCTAAGGGACAGTCAATAAAAACTTTAAACAAAGAATTGCTATTATTTTGAAAAATATCAGTGAGTAACTTTTGATTATGATGCGTAGGAGTAATAAAAGAAGCCAAAACAACAAATCCTGTTTCGTAAAAAAGCTTGGCAACTTCTGCCGAACGTCGGATATTTTCGTTTCGATCCTCTAAAGAAAAACCAAGATTATTATTGAGTCCGTTTCTGAGTAAATCACCATCTAGTTTTTTAAGCAAAGCAGAAGGATATTTTTTGTTTAATTCTTCAAAAAGAGCATTGGCAAGAGTTGTTTTGCCAGAACCTGAAAGACCAATAAACCAAATTACGGAAGGAAACATAAATAAATTTAGAAATTAGATTTTAGAAGTAAGAACAAGCAGTGAGCTGCGCTAACTAAATACGAATAAAAGCAAACATTATTTTTAAACTTTCTATTCTGACACTTTCTTTTGATGATAAGAATTCAGAATTCTATAAAATCAAATTTAATTAAATAAGTTGTAAGTCGTATATTTGTCGTCAATTAAAATACAAATAACACATTTATACATCGTTTGATTTAATTATACTTAAACCACTGAAGAATAATTAAGAAATAAAAACTCTTCGGTTTAAATTCCTTATTCATATTACTCTAAAAATAGAACAGCATTGAAAGTCATTGAACATTTAAATACCAATAAAGGAAAAACTCTTTTTTCATTCGAACTCATTCCACCACTCAAAGGAGAGAGTATTCAATCTATTTTTGATGCCATGAATCCCTTGATGGAATTCAACCCTCCATTTGTTGATGTTACCTATCACCGTGAAGAATATGTTTACAAAATACGAAAAGAAGGACTTTTGGAGCGAAAAGTAACACGCAAACGCCCTGGAACAGTAGGTATTTGTGCTGCTATCATGAACCGTTATCAAGTAGATGCTGTTCCTCATATTATTTGTGGAGGTTTTTCAAGAGAAGAAACTGAAAATGCACTTATTGATTTATCTTTTTTAGGAATTGAAAATGTACTTGCTCTACGTGGAGATGCTGTAAAATCAGAAGGATCTTTTATTCCAGAAAAAGATGGACATAATTACGCTGTTGATTTGATAGGACAGATTGTAAATATGAATAATGGAGATTATATCGATGATGATTTGCCTCATCCGATTCCAACTAACTTTTGTATTGGTGTAGCTGGTTATCCAGAAAAGCACTTTGAATCTCCTAACATGAATAGTGATTTGGCATATTTGAAAGCAAAAGTAGATGCAGGTGCAGAATATATTGTTACTCAAATGTTTTTTGATAATTCAAAATATTTTGAATTTGTAGAAAAATGTAAAGAAGCAGGAATCAATGTTCCGATTATCCCTGGTTTAAAGCCGTTTACTACACAAAAACAACTTAGTGTTTTGCCTCGTATTTTTCATATTGATATTCCAGATGACTTGGTAGCTGCTGTTTCTGCTTGTAAAGATAATAAAGCCGTTGTGGAAGTAGGCATAGAATGGGCTGTTCAACAGTCTAAAGAATTAATGGCAAAAGGTGTTCCTTGTCTTCATTATTATACAATGGGACGTTCGGGTGCAACTGAAAAAATTGCAGCACAGTTGTTTTAAGGTAAAGAAAAAAATTAGGAAAAACGTGTTTTTCCTAAATAATACAAATATATTTTAAACCACTTCTAAAATTGTTTTTGAAGTGGTTTTTTGTTTTTCACGTTCACTTTTAAAAACAGAAAAATTACTCCCCAACTTTCAAGATCGTATTTCCTTCCAAAAAGCCATCTAATAAAATAGCTTTAGAAACTTTATTATTCTCATCTCTCTCAAAGCGAATAGAAGCATCACTTTCAAACATAAAAAACTGATTTTCAGATTGTGGTTTTAGCTTCACTTTATTCTCTCCCATGATTACAAACAAACTATCTCTTTCAGCTACAAAAGTCAAGTTCATAGACTCATTCATTGCATAAACTCCTTCATATTCTTTCAATAAACTCGGTTCTATGGCTATTTCTTGACGAGGCAAAGGAAGTTCGTATTCTTCATCATTCAATATTTTTTCTATACTTTCAGACATTTCCCTAGCAACTGGGTGTTTGCGATTGCTCAAGATAAGTATTGTTTGCTGTTTTTTTGTATCTTTTTTAAATGAATAACTAAAACCATCATTTATTAAAAACCCTTCTTTATCTATATTTTGAGTAGGAAATTGTTGTGTAAATATAAAAATATCTTTTGCTGTCGATTTAATTCCTCTACTACTAAAAACAGAATCGTCTTGATATTTTGGCGAAGGCTTTAATTTCAAACCTTGATTGCGATAATTGAAAAATAAATAACCGATTGCAAGATGAGTAGTATCTGTTTTTTTGAAATAGGTACTTTCTAAATTCCATTTTTGAGCATAGTCTTCCAAAACTTCTGAAAATGTTTTGTTCGTGATTTTTTCAATAAGAAGTCCTAAAATATTATAATCTAATTCGGAATTGCTTTCTGAAATTTTATCCTTTTGAGTAGTTGATTTTGAAGAATTTACATAATTAATCAACGAATAAGGGTTGTTTGTTTTTTCTTCTAATTGAGCAATCGTTTGAAGATTCGTTTTATGATTTAATAACTCTTCGACTGTGAAATCTTGTTTTATTTGAGGAATATAAGTCGATATTTTTTCGTTTGATTGAATCAAATTTTGTTGTATCAAATCTTTAATAATTGCTTCTGTAAAAAGTTCAGAAAGATGTCCAATTTTGAAAGCCGTACTATCTGTAAATTCTTTAATGGTACTATAATCAGCCAAACCATAATTTTTATTAAAAATGATAGAATCATCTTGAGCAATCAATATTGTTCCACTAAAACGACCCAATTCAAGATATCGATTAGCCAAATCATTAATCTGATTATCATAGTTTATACTGTTTTCATTTTCACTTATTACAATTTCATTTTTTTCTGGATTCGGTTTGCAGGAAAATAAAAAAGAAATTAAGACAATAAAATAGATAATTTTTTGTAACATTGAAATAGATAATTTTGGATTTGAGTTTATAATTTGAAAGCAAATTTAGGTAATTTTTCTAAAAGCAAAAATTCCTTTTCTCGTACAAGTGTCGACGCTTGTACGAGAAAAGGAATAGTTTTTTTTGTAATTTTCTAGTTTAAGCGTCGATGCTCAATGTTGTCAACTTAAGCGTTTTATGTATTGCTCGTGAGGACACGAGCAATGGTAGA
>DAIUBX010000171.1:0-6678 GCA_036846465.1 Bernardetia sp. | reverse complement strand
AACAGTCGAACTCAAATCTCTAGCCACAAGAGCCGAAGTTTTGTTTCTCTGAATAACATCAGCATCTAAAAAAAGATTGTGATAAAGTTGATAGGTTGCCGTAAAGCGACCAAATAAAATACTTGTTTCTACACCTTGTCCGATTGTATTTCCATATTCATTGATGTTAGCCACATTTGCATTTGAGATAAGAAGATTACTTCCCAAATTATTACCATTCGAATCTTCTCCTGTTTGGGCATAAATCAATTTTCCTGTAATATTAAGCCTTGGGATAGGTTGATAACGCAAAACGCCTAAGAACTCCATAAAATTAGCTCCCAAAGGGTGGGCAAGAGGTTGTCTATAATGAACAAAATTAGAAAGCTGCTCGTCTGAAGAGTGGGTATAAGTATAAGGACGAACAATATTTGTTTCTAACTGCAAATCTAAATTATTAATGTTGGCTACATCAATATAATTCAAACCCAACTGAATACCATATTTATTTCCCCCCCAGCCGTTATTATCTACCAGTTCACCTATTTTCAGTTCATCAAGCACAAACTGTCCATAAAACTGAATACCTTTCAAAGGAAGCCATTTAAAATCTAATCCTACAAGTGCATTATCTATACTTCCAACTCCTTGCTCAACAGCACGATAAAAAATAAAAGGATTGAGATAACTCAAATCAAAAGTATCATTTTGTCCTTGGTCTTTACGTCCATAAGCCACACTTTCAAAAACTCCTAAATTAAATTTTTTAGTAATATCAATACTCAAATGATGATAGATAATATATTTTTTAGGATATAATGAATTTGCACGCTGTACATCAGCCACCATTTGGGTATAAAGATTGGTATAATTGATTTTCCAAAACTTGGTTTGAAGTTTTAAAAATAAATGAGGAGGTGCAAAATCAGACAAAACAAGCGAACGATACCCATTTCCGATAAAGTTTTTATCTTGCCCAAATTGTACATTTACAACTTTTGCCACATCAAAAGTAATATAACCTGTTGCTCTCAAAAAATCTACGCCATTTTCTTTAAAGGGTTTGGCAAAGGCTTCATTCGGAACTACAAAATTTTCTAATGAACGAATAGGACTAAGCGAATCAATTAAATTTTGAACATAACGAGGAAAAATAGCTTGTGTTTCGGTTACAGAAGCATAAAAACCAATACGACGAGCTGCAACGCCATGAATTTCTGCACCTCTGCTATTCAAAGTAAGCATTTCATCTCTTGTATTATCTTGTCCGAGTCCTAAATGTAAAATTGGATTGGCACGAATAACAAAATCTAATGCTCCTTTTTCCAATTTCATATCGTAATTATCATTCATTACAGAAAGAAAATCAGGTTTTCTTTTATAAAAATATTTCAAGATTCCTTTTTGCTTTACGCTATCTTTTTTGGCAAACTCATAATTGTCAGTCAGTAAATAATTGATATTGAATTTATCAGATTGAGAATAGTTTGCTGTACTATCTAAAACTAAAGAGTCTGCAAAAAGCGCAATGTTATAGCGAGAAAGTGGTAACGTAGAACTATGAAAAGGCTTGAAAAATTTACCTCGTTTTATCTCATAGCGTTTCAAAATATGATAATAATCGCTTTGATAAGGCACAAAACTGGAAGTATTGGTTTGTGCAAATACAGAAGAATCTGAAATTACCAAACTTGTAAGAAAAATAAGGAGTAGAAAATAGAAACGCATAAATAATTGAATTAAAGTTTTTAATATTCAAATTTTATCTGAAAAAAAGTAATTACTGGATAATGTAAAGTTCTGAAAATGAGTGATTTAAGATTTTTTATTGACATTTTTATTAACAAAGTCTAATTATTTCGTGCTATTTTGGTCAATAAAATAGCTCTGTTATAAATGGCTAAAACGAAGTTATCTAAAAAAGTTATCTAAAAAACAGTTTATTTCGTACATTTTTTAGATAACTTAAACTGCTGATTATGAGTGTGTTGTTTATTCTATTGACCATTCTATTGACCATTCTATTGACCAAAGTCTAATTATTTCGTATTGTTTTGGTCAATAAAATACTTTCTGAATCTATTGTTACCTTCAAAACTAATTTCTTCTTCATCTATCATTTCTTTTAGTTTTCTTCTAAGACTCCTAATAGGAATTTCTTTACCTACTCGTTGATGAATTTCACTAATGCTACATTTTCCGTAGCGTTCCAAATCTTCTAACAAAAGATGTTTTAGTCTATGAGGTTCTATTTTTCTTAGATTTGTTAGTCCTTCAAATTGATGTTTTTTGAGTACCTTTGGTTCTACAAAATAGGTCATTCCTCTAGTTTTTCCTTTTGTCTTTACAAGTTCAAGTTCAACAAGTCTGCCTATCCAATTTCTTACCTCATCATCTTTTTCTAAACCTAATGTTTTGGCAAAATCTAAAGCTGTTAAGGCATTATATTGCGCAATTAATCCTAAACTAATAATTTCTTTCGATTTTAATTGTACTTCTTGAGTAACTTTTTCTAAAAATTGAATTACTTGTTGATTAATTATTCGCTTCTTAACCGTTACGACTACTCTATCTCTACTTTCATCTACATTTGGAATTTCTTTTCCTTGTGATAATAGATTTTCATACATTTTATCATATCCACTTCCTTCTTTTTCCATGAGTTTAAGGTCATAAAAAATACGAGCTAAATGTGGATTACGCTGTTCACTTTTGTGCAAAATATTTTTCGGAGTAACTCCCAAAGGTAACAGACCTGGATTATGAACTTCTAGCCTATCTGTATAAAGATTGATAAAAATATCTCCTCTTGTGGTATAAGGACGATGAACCAAAGCATTAGCTAAAAGCTCTCTGACAACAGTTTCATCATAATTAGGTATTTGTTTTCTAAAAATACCATCATTAATTTCTATTCCCTCTTTCCAATCAGGTATTTGTGTCCAAACAGCTTGTAAAATTTCTTTTGGGTTTAGGTCATAATCATCCCAAAGTAATTTATTTACTTTTTGTTCTAATTCATTATACTTTATAAATTGAACAGAAGGAGCATAAAGTAAATTAGAACGATGTTCTCTCTTTCCAATCCATAAAACACCTAAATTAGTAAGGTATTCGTCTTTTATTAAAAGGTAATATTCTAAAATTTCTTTCGGATTTTTTTGTTTTACAAAATCACTTACTCTATCTGAATTACGAATATCGTGGATAAAATTTTGATGTTTTTGAGTATCATATTCTTCACTTGAAATTTTTAGTGAAGGTTTTGTCTCCCAAACAAAAGCTCCTTTTTCAGCACTAAGGCGCAATAGCTCATCAGGCAAAACAGGCTTACACGTATCACCTACACGCATATAATAACGTCCATCTGAAGTAGAAGCGATTGTTGAGGCACTTCTTTGTATCTGTAATTCTAAATATTCTCCTCCATTTGTTGTTTTCAAAATTCTTGGAATTATGCTCACATTGATGGTTTTTCCTTGAATATTTTTAAGTAAAGTCTCTATTAATTCTTCTGGCACAACTTGTCCACTATTTGGTAAATCTTCTCCATCTTCTATTCCATATAAAATCTTTCCACCAAAAGAATTAGCAAAACATACACAGTCTTTTACTATTTCATTCCAATCAATGTTTTTCTTTGTAAGCGTTCGTAAAGATTTTTTATCTAAAAAACTGCCTTCTTTCATGCTTTTTATTAAGTTTATCTATTTTTTATCAAAAAACTAGAATAATTTTTAAAATTTACTTTCTCAAAAATAACTCCTTTTGATAGGCTTTTCAACTTTTTCGTGAAAATAGCTTCTTGAATAGAATCTTTTTCTGAATTTGAGAAAAATTGAGGAACTGCATTTTTTATTTGCAAAGGATAAACTAAAATATGATTTATTCTATCACTTTGAATTTCAAAGTCAAGTAAAATACATCTATCTTTAAATTCTCCTTCTTGGTCAAAGACAAAATTTCCCAAACTATAAAAAACAGGTTTATCGTTTACAAATTCTATGCTTTGTGTTACGTGTGGGTGATGTCCGATGATGGCATCTGCACCTGCTAGAGTAAGCAAATGTGCTTCTTTTCGCTGTTCTGCTGTGGGCAAAAAGCGATATTCTGTTCCCCAATGCAGCGAAATTATGATAATCGTTTGAGGTTCTTTTTCTTTTAATTCTTTTACTTTTTGGACTAATTCCTCTATGCCAAATTGACAAATAGAAGGCTTATCTTCCATTCGAAACCAATTTTCTAAAGGAACTCTGACGACTGAAAAAATAGCGATTCTATTACTTTCTTTTTCTATAAAAACAGGTTCACAACTTTGAGAATGTGTTTTTCCATATCCAATTCCTACAATTCCTGCTTTTTTGAGAGAATTAAAAGTACTTGAAAGTCCTTTTCGGTGGTGGTCGTTGGTGTGATTGTTTGCTAAAAATAAATGCGTAAAACCTACTTTTTTGAGAGAATCTGCATACGAACTTGGCGCACGAAAACTAAAACGCTTCGGAATAGGCGAATTTTGGTCAGTAAGAGGACATTCTAAATTGGCTAAAATAAAATTATTTTTGGAGCGATATTCAGAAAAAAGAGGGTCAATACTGTCGAAGAGTGAATAAAATCCATTTTTTTCTATTTCTACTCTTACGCCTCTGTCTAACAAAATATCTCCACCAAAAAGTAATTTGGTGGGTTTTGAATCAATTTCTTTTTTGTCAGAATTTTGACACGAAAAACAGAGAAATAAACCTAAAAATAGAATTACAAAGTATTTATGTAAAAAATATTTGAAAAAGATATTTTTCATTTCTCTGTGTTCTCTGTGAACTCTGTGTTAAAAAAACAAATAATACATTTATTTCTTCTTTTTATAAAGAATTGCCACAATTTCGAACATAAAACCAACAAAAGTAATAATTGGTCCTAGAGTAAGTCCCAAAAATCCAAAACCATGTTTTGCATCTTCCATTGCCATAATCGTAAAACCCAAAGTAATAATGATCACACCAGCAATCATCATAATATAATTGATTTTTTCGAAAGCAAAATCTGGATTTTGTACGGTTTTGATATTTTCCACCTTCTGAACAGGTTTTTGGTTAGAATCTGGTTTTTGGTATTCCATTTTATATAAAGTTTTGAAGTATGAATTAAGAGGTATGAAGTAAGTAAAATATAAATTAAGAAGTCAGATTTCAAAAGTAAAAAGTTTTGGTAGCTTATTTTGGCTTTACTTCTTAATTCAGACCTTTTACTTCTGACTTTGTTTTGCTGCTTGAAGCGTATTAAATAAAAGAGCTGTTACTGTCATGGGTCCAACTCCCCCAGGAACAGGCGTAATAAACGAACATTTAGGAGCAACTTCATCAAATTTTACATCTCCTTTTAATGTAAAACCTGACTGTTTACTTGCATCTGGCACTCGTGTTGTTCCCACATCGATAACGATTGCACCTTCTTTTACCATATCTGCTGTTACAAATTCAGGTTTTCCGATGGCTGCAATGATAATATCTGCTTGTAGTGAAATTTCTTTTAAATTTTTGGTTCTGCTATGTGTAAGCGTAACGGTACAGTTTCCTACTTTTTCATTACGAGCCAAAAGAATACTCATTGGTGAACCTACAATATTACTTCTACCAATTACAACGGCATGTTTTCCAGAAGTTTCGATGTTATATTGTTCTAAAAGTTTCACAATTCCGAAAGGTGTTGCAGGTAAATAACACGGCAAACCCAAAACCATTTTACCAATATTAGAAGGATGAAAACCATCGACATCTTTTTCTGGCGAAATAGCTAAGGTAATTTTATCAGCATTGATATGATTTGGTAAAGGAAGTTGAACAATAAAACCGTCAATATCATCATTTTGATTAAATTCTTCTACAATTTTCAATAATTCTTCTTCTGTAATCGTAGCAGGAAGGTTTTTGAGTGTAGAAGCAAAACCAATTTGTTCGCATGATTTTACTTTGTTAGCTACATAGGTCTGACTAGCACCATCTTCGCCTACCAAAATAGCTGCAAGATGAGGTGTTTTGAATCCTTTTTCTTTGCGCTGAGCTACTTCAATAGCTAACTCATTTTTGAGAAGTTCGGCTGTATTTTTTCCGTCTATTAATTGCATTTTGTTTTTGTAGGAAATTTTTTGAATACATTTTGATGCTTACAAAGGTAATTAATTCAAAATCAATTAAGAAGTTATGATTTTAGATTTAATTATTTTTGAGTAAACTATCTTTAAAAAAATATTTCTATGTTTGTTGTTGCTCACCGTAACGGTAAGCCGAAACTAAAGACAAAGACAACGGAATTTTTTTATTCTTTGGGTTTGGAAGATTAACAAGAAAGCAGAACATCAAAATACAAATACACGGCTACAAGCCGAATACATAAAACTCACTCGGCAAAGCCAAGCGAGAGCCATTTTAATCTTGCGAGGGACAGCAGGGGAAAATATTTAAAATTATGAAGACAGAAAAGACAGAAAAATCAAAAGACAGAAAATTACCACCAATCACTATTGATAAAAACTTGGAACGGTTCAAAGACAAAAATTTATTTCCTGAAAAATTGGCTAAAACGCAAGAAATAATTGTTAAATATGGTCTTCCTAAAGGTATAAAACAGACAAAGAAATAAATACGTGTCACTCGCAAATCTGAAGATTTGCCAAACTGATAAATCGTAGTCAATAGACAACGC
>DAIUBX010000170.1:0-6687 GCA_036846465.1 Bernardetia sp. | reverse complement strand
GCAGCACAAAAAGGAAAATCATGAGAAATGGACAGTTTTAGCGTTTCATTATTTTGTAAAAATGGTTTTCCTGTTTGTGTTTTTGCTAAAAAAGTATAATCAAAATCCATTTGTTCGACTAAAGTTTTGACTAACAGACGAACAGCCAAACGCTCTAACTTTTTTTCTTCTTGTTTTGCTTGTAATTTTTCATTGGAGCTTTTATCTGAATATTTACTATCAATATAATCTAAATCTTCTTTTGGTAATTGATTTTCAAAAAACAGACTATTTTCTGTAATTTGCCAAAGAGCAACGATACGGTTTTGAGATTTTTCTAAAAGTTGTAGAGGCATAAAATAAATTTAGAAGTTAGATTTCAGAAGTTAGAAGTAAAATACTCGCTGTTGTTGGTGTCTCACCAACGACATAATAATAACCACCAATTTAATCAAAAAATGAAAAAAATAATTTACGTATTACAGTTGCTATTTTTTGCAGTACTATTTGTTTTGCAAAGTAAGTCTAGTTTTGTTTTTGCCCAACATGCAAAGATGCAATTTTCTCATCAAGATTCTTTACGAGGAGCGTTGAGAAAAGAAAGGGCTTATGACGTGAAATATTATGATTTGAATTTGAAAATTGATATTGAAAATCAGTCTATTTCAGGTTTTAATAAAATAACGTTTCAAAATATTGACTTAGATTCTGTTTTGCAACTAGATTTATTTGAAAATTTTGAAATTGATTCTATAGTTTATTATAATCAAAATGTTCCAAACTCTAATCAAGTATTGAGAAATACAAGAGAAGAAAGAGTAATTTGGGTAGAACTTCCCACCGAAATTAGAAATAATCTAAACACATCAAAACAAAATAAGACAAACGAAATGATAAGCGTTTTCTATCATGGAAAACCTCAAAATGCCGTAAATCCTCCTTGGGACGGTGGTTTTACTTGGAATAAAAAAGCAAATGAGAAATCTTGGGTAACTGTTAGTTGTCAAGGTTTGGGAGCGAGTAGTTGGTTTCCTTTGAAAGATCATTTGAGCGATGAGCCTGATAGCGTTCGCATGTATTTTGAAGTTCCGAAAGATTTATTTTGTGTTTCGAATGGTGATTTAATCTCTATCAATAAAGAAACAACAGATGAAAATTATATTGGCTACGAATGGAAAACCTCTTATCCGATTGCTTCCTATAATATGACGTTGAATATTGGCGATTATGTTCATTTTGAAGATACATATATTTCTAAACTAAATTTAATAAACTCTACAAATCAAAATAAAGAGGTTTTAAAATTAGATTATTATGTAATCAAAGGAAATGAAACGAAGGCAAAACCCTATTTTGAAAGTCAAGTAAAACCAATGTTAGAGGCTTTTGAGTATCATTTTGGAGAATATCCATTCAAAAAAGATGGTTATGCACTTGTCGAAACGCCTTACTGGGGAATGGAACATCAATCTTGTGTGGCGTATGGAAATAATTATAAACTCAATCCTTTTGGTTTTGATTTTATAATTATTCACGAATCGGGTCATGAGTATTTTGGAAATAGTGTCAGTGCAAATGACAATGCCGAGCTTTGGATTCATGAATCGTTTACGACCTATTCAGAAGCTCTTTTTGTAGAATATTTTCAAGGAAAAGAAAAAGCGATTGATTATTTATTGACACAAAAACCAAAAATTATCAATAAAGATGTCATTCTTGCGCCTTTAGATGTAAATTATAATGATTGGCTAGGTGCAGATATGTATTACAAAGGAAGTTGGATGTTACATTCTTTACGTTCTGTAATTGGAAATGATGAACTTTGGTTTGCAACGGTTAAAGATTTTTATCAGACTTTCAAGCATTCACACGCAAATACGCAGCAAGTCATTAACTTTTTTAATAAAAAAACAGGTAGAAATTTAACTCCAATTTTTAATTATTATCTAACCAATAAAGAAATTCCTGTTTTGGAATATGAAATTTTGGAAGAAGGCAGTAAAATATTTTTGTCGTATCAATGGAAATTGAATGAAGAGAATAAAGACAAAAATGCAGATTTTAATATGCCTGTTGAAGTATTTTTAACTGGAGAAAAAGAAACATTTGAATTAAATCCTACAACAACTATTCGGAAATTAGATATTTCAGATAAAATCAGTAAAAAAGATAAAAAGAAAATTGAAGAAATAGAACTGACAATTAATGGCAGAAAGTATTTAGCTAAGACTCAAAAAAAATGATTTTCTACCATTATTAAAGGTCAAGACCATTTCTAAGGTAGAAAATCAATGAATATAGTTAGTTTTTTACCTTAGCAATCGTCTGTAATCGGACGTTGATAATGGTGGAAAACTAATTAACCAACTAAAGCTGTATAATCAGCAGCAGACATAAGTCCAGCTACATCATCAGCATTATCAACTTGAATTTTGATCATCCAACCTTTTCCGTAAGGGTCAGCATTTACAGTTTCAGGAGCATCTTCCAAGTCTGGATTTATTTCAATTACTGTTCCTTTGATTGGCATATATAAGTCAGAAACTGTTTTTACAGCTTCAACAGAACCGAAAACGTCGCCTGCTTCTACTTCATCGCCTTCTGTTGTGATGTCCACATAAACGATGTCGCCAAGTTCAGATTGAGCAAATTCTGTAATTCCAACAGTTGCGATGTCGCCTTCTAAGCTAATCCATTCGTGTTCTTTGGTGTACTTTAATTCTTGAGGGAAAGTCATAATTACTAATTTATGTTGTTGGTGAGGACACGCAACAACGGCAAAAAAATGTATAAAATAAATTACAATCCATTACTAAAATTTAGCCGAATTGTTTATAAGCCAAATATACAAAAATAGAATAGGCAAAAATCAATTTATGCAAATATTTACTTTTCTTAAAGTTTTTGATTTTCACAAATCTCTACTAAAACTAAAGAAAGCAGCATCAGAGAAATTCCACTCACAATAAAATTTCCCATATGAAAATTATTCATCAAAAAAAGACGACTAGAAAATAGAAACACAAATTTTATAAGTATTTTTGTATTGTGTATTAAAAACCCTAAGGGTTTAAACTGGCTGTAAATAATTTATTGTTACAAAATTTGAGATAATATATAGATAGACCTAGATACTAAAAACTACAGGTTTTTAGCAAACATAATTTTTATTGAATAAAAAATAGGTTTTATCCTGTTTTTTTTGGTTTTTCTTAAACAAAATAGTTAACTTGTTGATTGTTAGGTTACTTTATCCTTCACACAAAAAAAGATTATTAGGCTTGTTTTTTGCCAATCACTTATCCAATCTCTCTTATCCAAATCTTATACAAAGTTAAGTCGTTTAATGACCTCATAAAGAGTAAATTTTATATACCTACCTACTTTCATTTTTTAATCAATTTCTTTTTATATCTATTTTTACAGATGATTTCAGCTCCTTTACCAACAAATGAAAACGAACGACTCAAAGCCTTATTGAGTTACGATATAATGGATACAGGTGCAGAAAAAGAGTTTGATGATTTAGTAAAATTAGCTTCTCAAATCTGTGAATCGGAAATTTCTTTGGTTTCTTTGATAGATGCTGATCGTCAATGGTTCAAAGCAAAAATAGGATTGGATGCACCAGAAACACACAGAGATATGGCGTTTTGCGCTCATGCTATCTTACAAGACGATGTTTTTGAGGTAGAAAATGCGCTTGAAGACGAGCGTTTTCATGACAATCCTCTTGTTGCAGATAAAGACGGTTTGAATATTCGTTTTTATGCAGGAATGCCACTCAAAAATCCAGAGGGATTAAATTTAGGAACTCTTTGTGTAATAGATAATAAACCTAAAAAACTAACTGAAGCTCAAAAATTTGCACTAAAAACATTGGGCAATCAAGTAATGACACAACTAGAACTTCGCTTGAAGTTTAGAGATTTACAAGAAGAAATGCGCAAAGTACAGAGGGCACAAAGACAGCTTGTTGAAACAGAAAAAATGGCTACTTTAGGACAACTGGCTGCAAATGTAGCACATGAAATAAATACACCTTTGGGAGCAATTCGTTCTTCGGCTGATAATTCGGTAGTTACGATGGACGAGCTTTTGCCACGTCTTGCCGAATTTTTACAAGGACTATCTCCTCAAAAAGCACTTTCATTTAATTACTTAATAGAATATTCAGCCAATGTTAAAGATAATTTTTCTTCAAGAGAAAAACGAGCAATAAAATATAGCTTGGTAGAGCAATTTGAAGAATTAGATATTGACAATGCAAATACAATAGCTGATTTTATAGTAGAGTTGGGAATACATCAACATCCAGAAATTTATCAACCTCTATTAGATACAAAAGATCCTTGTTATACATTCAAAGTAGCACACCAACTTACTGGAATCACTAGAAATAATAAGTTAATAAAATTGGCTACTGATAAAGCTTCTAAAATTATTTTTGCGCTCAAAAACTTTTCTAGGCAAGACCAAAGTGGAGAAAAAACAGTCGTAAATATCAAGCAGGTTATTGAAGATACACTTACTTTATATGAAAACCAACTTAGAGATAGAATAGATTTGCAGCTTGATTTTGAAGAAATTCCTGAGTTTGTGGGTTATCCTGATGAGTTAGTGCAAGTCTGGACAAACCTTATTCATAACTCTATTCAAGCAATAAAAAATAAGGGAAAACTTGTAGTTTCTACAAAACTAAAAATAGATCAACAGAACAAAAAGGCAATTATTTCCGTAAAAGACACGGGACAAGGAATTCCAATAGAAATACAAAACAAAGTATTTAACGCTTTCTTTACTACTAAAAGAGAAGGAGAGGGAAGTGGATTGGGACTAGATATCACAAAGAAAATTATAGAAAAACACAATGGCAAAATTTGGTTTGAAACAGAAACAAACAAAGGAACTACATTTTTTGTTGAACTACCAGTATAAATAATATGGAAGTTTAATAAAAAAATAAACAATTTTACTAATCAAATTAATTACAAGGATATTTTAGTTAAATTTAATGATTATAACCAATTAACAAAATATTATTTTGGGCTACTTACAAATAATATTATTTATATTTAATACTACTTTTACTCAACTTTTTTATTATGGCAAAAGCGAAAAAAACAAAAGCAATCTTGTGTGTAGATGATGATCATATTATTTTGGGAAGTCTCAAAATTCAGCTGATGCAAGAATTTAATGATGAGTTTATCATCGAAACAGCAGAAAGTGGAGATGAAGCTTTAGAAATACTTGATTTTCTGACAGAGAGGAGTATCCATACTCTAGTCATCATTACAGACTGGCTAATGCCTGAAATGAAAGGAGACGAACTTTTGGTGGAAGTACACAAACAATTTCCGAAGGTAGGAAAGATAATGCAATCCAACACGCATTTAAGGAAGGAAACATGCAGTTTTTCTTATCTAAGCCTTGGGATAAAAAAGAACTTATCGAAAAGATTTACAAATCAGTAGAAATGATGTCATAATTTCTACTCGTAGCACTTGTATTTTGAAAGAATTTGCTGAATCAATTTTTATAAAAAAATGGTCTAGCAAATTTTTGTGCTTTTGGAGAAAGTCAGAAAAGAATCTATTTTTTCGTAATTTTGCATTATGTCCATTCCCTCACATATCATAGACCAAATACGAGAAAGCTCCCATATTGAAGAAGTAGTGGGCGATTTTGTTACGCTCAAAAAACAAGGTTCTAGTTTTAAGGCTTGTTGTCCTTTTCATCAAGAAAAAACACCTTCTTTTGTGGTTACACCTAGCAAAGGAATTTTTAAATGTTTTGGTTGTGGAAAAGGTGGCGATAGCATTACGTTTGTGATGGAACACGAAAATCTGAGTTATCCAGAGGCATTAAAGTTTCTTGCAGGAAAATACAGCATCGAAATTCCAGAAGAAAACGAACGAAGCGATGAAGCAAAACAAGAACAACAACACAAAGAAAGTCTTTTGATTGTCTTGGCTTTTGCTCAAAAATTTTATACTGAAAACCTCAAAAACACAGACGAAGGGAAATCTGTTGGAGGAAGTTATTTCAAAGAGCGTGGATTTATCCAAAAAACACAAGAAAAATTTGAATTAGGATATGCCTTTGATGAATGGGATTCTGTCCTAAAAGCTGCCACCGAAAAAGGGCATAGCACAGCATTTTTAGAAGATACAGGGCTGATAATAAAGAAAGACGACAGACATTATGACCGTTTTCGTGGGCGTGTCATGTTTCCGATTCATAACGTTTCGGGCAGGACGATTGGTTTTGGCGCAAGAGCTTTAAAAAAAGACCAACAACCCAAATATTTAAACAGTCCAGAAACAGAAGTTTATCAAAAAAGTCATATTCTTTACGGAATTTTTCAAGCAAAAAATGCGATTCGTAAAGAAGAAAATTGCTATTTGGTAGAAGGTTATACCGATGTAATTAGTTTGCATCAAGCAGGAATTGAAAATGTAGTGGCAAGTTCGGGTACTTCGCTCACAGACGGACAAATAAATCTCCTAAAACGCTTTACAGATAGAGTAACTCTGCTTTTTGATGGTGATAAAGCAGGTCTAAAAGCTGCCATTCGTGGAATTGACCTTATTTTAGAACAAGGCTTAGATGTTCAAGCAGTTGTTTTGCCAGATGGACACGACCCAGATACATTTGTTACTGAACAAGGAGGTGAAAAAACTAAAAATTATTTGAAAACCAACG
>DAIUBX010000169.1:0-6691 GCA_036846465.1 Bernardetia sp. | reverse complement strand
CCTGTTTATGAGGTAAAATAAAATTAGCTTGACTGCTATGGTTTCCCCACGAGCAACCTACCACAAACAATTCCTTAAGTTGACAGCATTGTACTGTAGGTCTGACTTAGGCAAAATAAGCTTTTTTTAGATCTTCCACCTATCGCTTGGCTTTGCCGAGTAACTTAATATGTATTCAGCATCTTACCTGAAGCCAAATACAAACTAAATTCATCAAAAAAATCAAATCTCAATTCGAACTTGATTTTTAACTGAATTTATCAGACTTTTGTGAGTATTTTATTTTTACAAAAAGAAATTCAAAACTGATTACTGGTAACTGATTACTGGTAACTGAAAAAACTGATAACTGATTAATAAATGTTACAAATTGCACACATACAGGCGCATAAAGAAGAAGTCATTGCAGCACTTCAAAAACGCCATTTTAGCAGAGCTACTGAGCTTGTCGAAAAGGCTATTTCTATCGATAATGAAAGAAGAACGACACAGTCCTCACTCAATGAATTACAAGCTGGTGCAAATGAAGTAGCAAAATCTATCGGTGCTTTGATGCAACAAGGCAAAAAAGAAGAAGCGGGTCGTGCAAAAGAAAAAGCTGCTCAAAACAAACAAACCATAAAAGAATTAGAAGATAAATTAAAGGAATTAGAGAATGATTTGACAAACTGTTTGTATGAAATTCCGAATACACCTTATAAAGATGTTGTTGCAGGAAAATCTTCAGAAGACAATCAAATTATTGATGAGTGGGGAACAATTCCAACACTAGCAGATGATGCTGTTCCACATTGGGAGCTTATCAAAAAATATGATATTATAGATTTTGAATTGGGAAATAAAATCACAGGTGCAGGTTTTCCAGTTTATAAAGGAAAAGGCGCAAGATTGCAACGTGCTTTAATCAATTATTTTTTAGATGAAGCCATTGCAGCAGGTTATCACGAAGTTCAGCCTCCAATTTTGATAAATGAAGCCTCAGGATATGGCACAGGACAACTTCCAGACAAAGAAGGACAAATGTATGAAGCAACTGCCGACAATCTTTTCTTGATTCCGACAGCAGAAGTTCCGATTACAAATTTATACAGAGATGAAATTGTAAAAGAAAGTGATTTTCCTATCAAAATGACAGGTCATACGCCTTGTTTTCGTCGTGAGGCAGGTTCTTGGGGTGCAGATGTGCGTGGTCTGAATCGTTTGCATCAATTTGATAAAGTAGAATTAGTTGTCATAGAACACCCAGAAAAATCGTATCAGCACCTTGAATACATGCTCTCTCATGTAAAAGGACTTTTGGAAGCATTAGAATTGCCTTATAGAGTTTTGCGTTTATGTGGTGGCGATATGGGTTTCACTTCTGCTATGACGTATGATTTGGAAGTTTATTCGGCTGCACAAGGTCGTTGGTTGGAAGTAAGTTCTGTAAGTAATTTCGAAACTTTCCAAGCAAACCGTTTGAAACTTAGATATGAAGATAAAGATAAAAAGAAACATTTAGCGCATACATTGAATGGTAGCGCACTCGCTTTGCCACGTATTGTAGCTGCTATTTTAGAAAATAATCAAACAGCAGAAGGAATCAAAATACCTAAAGTTTTGCAAGATTATTGTAAATTTGAACGAATTGATTAGTTTTTGTAGCTTACCCTTTAGGGTGAGAAAACGTACTGTACCCTTTAGGGTGCGAGTATTTTTAAGTTTAGCAATACATCGCACCCTAAAGGGTACGCTACAATTTTAAATTAAACAATCGTTCAAAATTAGAGTTTAGTAAACGTATTTCCAAAATTTATTACTGATTAAGCTCTACTCTTTAATCACAATTTTTTCAACTCTTTTATGAAAGAAGTTTCGTTTTTTCGTCTTGCCTTAGTTTTTATTTGTTCTGTTTTTCTTCTCTCTGCTTGTCAAAAAGGAGTTTCTACTCCAGCCGAACTTACCAAAAAGTATGGTGTAGAGCAATTTGATTTTACTTTTTTAAGCACAAAATCTCATCTTTCTTTCCAAAATCAAAAACAGGAATTAGGAAGTGCTGTCGATATTCGTATCGCAAAAGATAGTCTGATTTGGCTTTCTGCTCGTCCTGCTTTCGGAATTGAGGCTGCTCGTATGCTTATCCGTACCGATTCTGCTTTTTTGGTCAATCGTTTAGAGAAAAGTTATTCGGCTGTTGATATTCGTTCTTTGAGTAAGCAAGTAAATTTTGATGGTGATTTCAAGACGCTACAATCTCTTTTTATAGGAAATGTTCCTCCATTAGATAAAAGCATTACACCAGAAAAACAAGAAAAATTCTTTGTTTTAGAGCAAGTCTATGAGCTTTTCAAAACTTCTATGTATGTAAGTAGAGAAAATAAAAAACTCTCAAAAATAGCTGTTCAAGAAACTGATGGTGGAATGAATAGCCTTTTTATAGACTATAGCAATTTCCAAATTTTAGATGGACAAAAAATTCCTTTTAAAGTAAATGCAGTAGCTAATTTCTTTAATCAAAAAGAAAACAAAACAGACCAAACCAAAATTGAAATCGAACACAAAAGAGTCAATTTTGAAAAATCAGATCTTTCTTTTCCTTTTTCTATTCCTGATAATTATGATAAAAAAGAGTTAGGAAAAAAATAGATTTATGTCGTTGGTGGGGACACCAACAACGGCAAGGTAATTTTACTTATTTTTACTTCTAATTCTTACTTCTGAAATCTAACTTCTAACTTTATTTCCATGTCCTCAAAAGATAAAAACCTAAGCCTACATTCTGAAAAATCTATTCAAGATATTGAAAAGAAACAATTTGCTATTGTTGTAGCAGAATGGAACACAGAAGTAACAGAAGCATTGTATGAAGGTGCTTACAAAAAATTGATAGAATACGGAGCAAAAGAACAAAATATCCATCGTTACGATGTTCCAGGGAGTTTTGAGCTTACTTTAGCAGCACAGTGGGCAGCGCAAAAAGCAGATATTGATGCTATTATTTGTTTGGGTTGCGTGATTCAAGGCGAAACTCGTCATTTTGATTTTATTTGTGATGCCGTTGCACATGGTATTACAAATGTAAATTTAAGACATAACAAACCCGTTATTTTTGGAGTTTTGACACCTGAAAATCAACAACAGGCTCTTGACCGTGCAGGAGGAAAACACGGAAACAAAGGCGATGAAGCAGCTATTACAGCAATAAAAATGCTTGGACTTCATGCGACGATGATGAAAAAATCAAAAACAGGTATTGGTTTCTAAATAAAGTCAGAAGTAAGATTTTAGAAGTCAGAAGTCTGAAATACAATTAATTCTGACTTTTTATTTACTTCATACTTCTAACTTTGTATTCGTATTTGTATTAATTCTGACTTCTAACTTCATACTTCTAACTTTGTATTTATGTGGCTAAAAACAGCTAATTTTATTTTAAAAAACAGGGTGTGGCTTTTGCTTCTCCTTTTTGTTTTGACAGTTTTTATGGCTTTTCAAGGGCAAAAAGCAGAAATGTCTTACACATTTTCAAAGGTTGTTCCCGATTCTGATGAAGATATTATTTTTTTCAATAAGTTTAAAGACCTTTTTGGACAAGATGATAATGTAGTTGTTTTGGGAGTAGAAGATGAAAAGCTATTTGAATTGGAGAATTTCCAAAAATGGCAAAAGTTATTATACGATTTAGAGAAAATAAAATTTGAAAATAAAGAGAATATAAAAGATTTAGGAGATAGTATAAATGCCGTTACAGGTGTTGTAGGAATAGGAAAGTTGCCTTATATTTATAAAAATGAAGAAATAAAAAAGTTTGAACCAAAAGCAATTTTTCCTAAACAAGTACAAACTCAAAAAGAATTAGACAGTCTTTTGAAATTTACCTACCAGATAAAATTCTATGAAAATCAGCTCATTAATCCAAAAAATAGAGCTTCTTTAGTTTTAGTTACACTTCCTCCAACTATTACAAGTACAGTTTATAACCACCAAACGGTTATGAAAATTAGTGAATTAGGTAATCAATTTTCAAAAGAAACAGGTATCGAAATGCATTATGTAGGTCTGCCATTTTTGCGTGTAGCTATTTCGAATAAGGTCAGTAAAGAACTTACAATTTTTCTTTCATTATCTATTGCTATTACTGCAATTTTTATTTTTGTGTTTTTCCGTTCTTTCACTCCTGTTTTGGTTTCTTTGAGCCTCATTACGATTGTTATTATTTGGACTATCGGAATTTTGGGTAGCTTAGGTTATAAAATGACCATTCTTACAGCTCTTCTTCCTCCTATTTTAGTTGTTATTGGTATTCCTAATTGTGTTTATTTTATCACAAAATACCATCAAGAATGCAATAGAAAAGGAAATAAAATAGATGCCATAAAATATGTAATTAAGAAAATTGGAATTGTTACGCTGATTACAAATACAACTACTGCTATTGGGTTTTTGGTTTTGGTAAGTACAGGAATAGGCATTTTGAGTGAGTTTGGACTTTCTGCTGGTATCACTATTTTTGCTACTTTCTTTATTTCTATTATATTTTTACCGATTGTATTTTCTTATCTTCCGATGCCAGAAGGCAGACGAACTAAACATTTGAATAGAGGAGCAATAAATAAAGTATTAATTTATTTTGATTTCTTGATAGAAAATTATAGAACAGCTATTTATGGAATTACTATTTTGATTGTAGTGGTTTCTGCTATTGGTCTTTATAAAATAAAGGCAAATTCGTTTATGTTTGATGACTTACCAAATGATAGTAAAGAGAAAAAAGATATTGCTTTTATAGAAAAGAACTTTAAAGGAACAATGCCTTTAGAAATAGTCATCGATACAGGAAAACCAAAAGCCTATCGCAAATCACAAACACTAGAAAAAATAGAAAAAATAGAGCATTATGTAGATAGTTCTACACATCTTTCTACATCTGTTTCTTTGGTTACTTTTATAAAAGCTGCCAATCAAGCCTATTTTAATCAAAGCGAAAATTCATATAATTTACCTGATAAACGTACAGGTGCGTATGTGATGCAGTATTTGCGTGGACAAAATGACCCAACGGCAATTTCGGCTTCTTTTGTCGATAGTACACAGCAAATTTTGAGAGTTTCTTTAAAAGTCGCTGATATTGGCTCATTGCGATTAGATTCTTTAGTCAGAACAAGTTTGCAACCTGAGTTAGATAGTATTTTTGCAGACTCTACTATGAGCGCACGAGTAACAGGAACAACACCTATTTTCTTAAAAGGAAATAGCTATTTGATAGATAATTTGAAATGGAGTTTACTTTTAGCTTGTGTTTTAGTGGCAGTAGTTATTGGCGCACTTTTTCAAAATATACGTGTAATGTTAATTGCCATTATCCCAAATCTTATTCCTCTGTTGGTTACGGCTGGTATTATGGGTTTTTTCGGAATTCCATTAAAACCAAGTACGGCACTTGTTTTTAGTATCGCCTTCGGAATTGCTGTTGATGATTCACTTCACTTTTTGGCTCGTTTTCGTCAGGAACTTTTAGCCTTCGATTTTGATAGACATAAAGCGATTGATATTGCGCTGCGTGAAACAGGAAAAAGTATGATTTATACGTCCATTATTCTTTTTGCAGGTTTTATCATTTTTGCTTTTTCTTCTTTTGGAGGAACGGTTGCTTTAGGAGTTTTGACTTCAATCACACTTTTAGTAGCCATGTTTACCAATTTGATTTTACTTCCCTCATTGCTTCTTACTTTTAATGCAAATATTCGTCGTTCGAATCATCCAATAATTGAAGATGAGGATTAAATAAAGTTAGAAGTCAGATTTTAGAAGTAAATGAATTTCACTTTTATAATTGATTACTTTGATTTACACTTCTTAAATCTGACTTCATACTTCTTACTTTATTTTATTTCATTCAAAAGCTCTGCAAGTTCATTCTGTGTATGCTGTGTTTTATCTTTTGCATACCAGCCGTGTAAAGATTCTGAAAATGCTTTAAAGTCTTCTAATTCAGGATTTTGTTTTACTTTTTCTTTGTATTCATTGACTAGATTTTGCGCTTCGGTTGGTCTTGCTCCCCAAGAATTTATTATTTTTAGTTTTGTTGTATTTTCTACCTTTTCTTCTTTTACAAAAATAAGTTTCGGAATTGCTCTTCCTCCATTTGTCAAAAACTCATCTATCAAATCTGGATTTTCATCACGTAGAAGAAAACGAGCTTCTAACTTTTCTCCTGCTTCTTCTGCAATTTTATTTATTATAGGAACAATTTGAGCAGCATCTCCACACCAACTTTCTGTCAAAACTACCCAATAATATTTTTCATTAGATGAAATAGCAGCTAAAGCATTTTTTATGTTTTCGTTTACTTTCGTTGTCTTATCCAATCTATTCATACGATACATGTTCATATTCGTATATTCCAAAATTTCTGGACGGTTATCACCATTTGTTGTAGTTTCTTTTTCTAAAAGTTCTTGTCCAAGTGTTCGATATTCTTGATATGAAATTGATTTTTCTAAATAGCTTTTATCTAAATATTGCATAACTAATAAATGAGTTTTTTGAGTTTAAATTAATATGAACAAATGTTGATATGTTGATATATAAAGTAATACGGAATAAGAGTCTATTTTGTTTTGCCTAATTTTTAACTTTCTAAAAATTTTGAATAAGTACACCGTTTAAAAAGTTTTAGGTTATTTTTTATACATAAAACAGGGTTAAAACC
>DAIUBX010000168.1:0-6694 GCA_036846465.1 Bernardetia sp. | reverse complement strand
AATATTTTCTAATTTAGATTTGATTAATTCTTGTCTAAATTCAATATCTTCTATTATTAAAATATTCATGTTTTTAGGATTAATTTCAAATATCACACACAGACTAGGAAGTCTGTTACACTATTCTGAAACGGATAAAATAATTTTGCCTTTATTTTGATTAGTTTCCATGTGTTTATGTGCTAATTCTGCCAAAGACCAATCAAAAATAGAATCAATGATAGGTTTTAATTCTTGATTTTCAAATAATGGCAAAGCAAATTCTGAAAACTGTTTTGTAAGCTCTCTTTGATACTCTAAAGAACGAGAACGCAGCGTCGAACCAGTAATCTGAATCCTTTTTATCAATATTTTTGAAAGATTAGCCTCTTCTAATTTTGCGCCACTCATTGCAGCCAAAATAGCCATCTTTCCATCAACAGCAATACAATCGATATTTTGTTTCCAATAGTTCTGACCTATAAAATCGATGATATAATTTACTCCTTTGTCATCAGTTTGCTCTAAAATTACTTTTTCAAAATCTTCATTTTCATAATCAATGACTACATCTGCACCGAGATTTTTACAAAATTCATGTTTTGATTTTGAAGCCGTAACAAAAACTTTCATTCCCGAAACTTTACACAACTGAATCGCTGCCGAACCGACACCACTAGCACCAGCATGTATCAAAATTGATTGTTGAATTTCATTATTATTTTCATTTCCTTCTTTCTCATTCCCTATATTCTCATTCCTAATCTCTCGCCCCTCATCTCTCGCCCCTGCATTTGTATTTTCATTTTCATTCCCCAATCTCTCGCCACTCGCCCCCAGTAAAGTCCAAAAAATCGTCTGAAAAGCTGTCAAAAACACTTCTGGAATAGCTGCTGCTTGTTCAAAAGAAAAAGACTTTGGTTTTGAGATTGCCATTTGTGAGTCAATGGTAGCATATTCTGCATACCCTCCACCTCCTATAAGTCCGAACACTTCATCTCCTATTTTATGACTTTTTACGTTTCTTCCAATTTCTACTACTTCTCCAGCTATTTCTAAACCTAAAATTTTTGATGCGCCTTTTGGTGGTGGATATTTTCCTGCTCGTTGTAAAAGATCTGCTCGGTTTAGAGCTGTTGCTTTTACTTTTACCAAAATTTCGTTTTCTGCTGGTGTTGGTTTTTCAGTTTCTCCTAATTGTAGAGATTCGTTTGGATTTTCAGAATTATATAAAATGGCTTTCAAAATTGTTTTTATTTTGGTTTAGAAAATCTTGGACAGTCCGAAAGCTAAAACATTCGGTACAGCTTCACACACTAAAGTGTACGCTACATTTTGCAACAAAAAACCTATTTATTTTTTGTATAAATAGGTTTTTTAAGATTTTTAAAGCCAATAAATAGCTTTATAGTTCTATTATTTATGGAGTTGTAGTATCCATATCATCTGTACTAGAAGAAGCATTTTGAGCCAATCCTAATTTTGCTTTCAACTCTAAAAGAGAAGCCGAAGATGAAGCAGATGAACCTGCGCCCAATGCTTTTTCTACATCATCATCAATAGAAGTATTCATTGATGCAATTTCGCCATACGATTCTGCCAATGCTTCTTCTTGTGCTACTTTTTCTTTCATGCGTTCAAGCATAGCTACCGTACCACCCGAATCAATTTGCGACATTTGCTTATTGATTTTCTTAGTTGCAGAACTCACTTTCGAACGAGCCTTCAAAGTACGAAGCTCATTTTCGTAAGTACCTACTTTTGATTTGAGCGTCTGAATATTTTGATTCATTTTAGCAACATGCTGCTCGTGTGATACCATTTCTTTTCCTGTACGGTCAGCTTGTTGTTGTGCTTCTTCTTTTTTACGAAGCATTTCAGAAGCCAAACGGTCAGCTTCAGCAGGATCTAATTCACCAGTTTGTGCTTTTTGAAGCAACAAAACTGCTTTCTGCTCATAATTTTTAGACTGAGAAAGAAATTGTTGATGATCACGTTTTGCACGAATAGCTAATGCTTTCAATTCTGCTAATCCTTGAAGACTTTCGTTAAGGTTTCCTTTTAGATCACGAATGCCTTGTTCGGTCATTTTAATTGGATCTTCTAATTTATCTATTGCGCTATGAGCTTCTGCTTTGCCCATGCTAAAAAGACGTTTGAATATAGACATATGTATAGTTGCTTTAAGGTTCTGTTTATTTTTTGAATTCTTTTTATTTATACTTGAAAATACAAATAAATTGGTAATTATGCGATGCTAAATAATTGTATAGCAATTTAGCTAGATGAAATTACAACTTTTTATTTGACTAAAAAGTTAAAACTTTGTATTAAATTAGATTAAAATTAATACAATTCTTTTACTGCATTTGCATCTGCTTTTGCGAACTCTAAAAGATGTTCTGAATATTCTGCCATCAATAATTTGAGTGAATTAATAGAACCTTCAAGTTCATTTAGGTCTAAGTTTTCGATTTGAAGCGTATCCCTAAAGAGTAATTTTTTTCCTGTTTCGTCAAGTGAAAAAGCACCGTGTACAATTTCTCTATTTTTTTGAAGCAAACGAGTAAGCGTTTTTTCGTCGACGTGTTTGAGTTCAAGAATATACTGCTCAATAATTAGAATTGGATCTTCACAATCGACTACTAAGTTACGAATACCTTCTTCTTCGTCATTGATGATAAAAAGTTGTTCTTCAGCATCTTCTGCTGTGATGTCGTAGCCGAGTTCGAGCAAGTAATCTTTTACAATCTGAAAGTGGTCTTTCATACAAGTTGATAGGTTAAATTTGATTGAATGGTAAGTCTTTTGAAATAATCCTTTAAAATAAGATTTTTTTATCAAAAAAATAAAATTAAGAACCTTTTTTTATAAATTTTCTTGAATATAGCTCTTTTTCTGTTCCTTAATTTCGCTTTTTTCTCTAAAAATAGAATTTCCTATTTTATTATTACGAAAAACACCCTGTTTATGTTTGTATTTTTTTTGAGAGATTTTTTAGTCAATATCATTTTCTAGCTCTAGTATTTTTTCTTGTTTGGGCTTATCTTTCGGAGATTTTAAAATTTTGATTTTGACTTCATTTGTTTCTTCTGTTATAAAATCGCTTTGGGCTAGTTCACTTTGTAGGCTTTTTTGGTCAGAATAATTTTCGGTTAGAATATGAACGTTTCCATTTTTAACAAAAAATGCACTACTTAAATTTTTGACATGAGGAAAATTTCCCACAGCAGTAAATTTCATTTCAATTCTATCTTTTTTAAAAGTCCATTTCGTCCAAATATCATAGATAGTATTTTCTGTATAATTGTAAAAATTATGAGAAAAAGAATCTGAACCCTTGAAGTATAAAGTTGAATCAAATGAAGCGTCTATAATTTTAGAAGAATTTATTATGTCCACTAAAGTATCATTTCTATAAATAGGAGCCGAAAATGTAGTGTCTTTGTTGTGTTCCATTCTACAACTAATTATTTTATTTTCTTTATACAAATAATTAAGTTTTGTTTTCTTAGTATTTACCTGTACTAATTTTCCATTTTCGAAAAATAATTTCAGACTTCTATCTTCTAAAACATTGTAAAACAAAAGCGTATCTGTACCACTTTCCAAAAGCAAAGAATACGGATATAAATCTCCATAAATTATAACCTTCGCTTTCTCATTAGCAGACATTTTAGAATAATCTTGAGAAAAAGCATTGTGAGAGAAAAATGTAAGTAGAAAAAAGAGTGAATAAATTGGTTTCATAATTTTAAAATCTAGTTTTTGAAATGCAACAGACAGGGATGTCTGTTTTACATTAGAGTTTTACTAAAGGATAAGGATAATTTCCACCTAAAGAAATCTCATACTTTTCTAGTTCTTTTGGAGTCAGTTTATAAAGTGTATGAACCAAATTATTCGGAATATCGATAAGCTGTGGCAACCAATATTTTACAAAATCTGCATTTTCATCATAATCTCTAGCCTGTTTGATAATATTAAAATAACGATTTTCTCGTGGGTCATTTCCTACACCAGCTACATACGCCCAATTTGCCCAGTTACTCGTTACGTCATAATCTATCAATTTGGTTTCAAAATAAGAAGCTCCCCAACGCCAATCCAATTTCAAATCTTTGACCAAAAAAGAAGCTACATTTTGTCTTCCTCTATTCGACATAAAACCCGTTTGATTAAGTTCTTTCATATTTGCATCAATAAAAGGAATGCCTGTTTTGGCTGTTTTCCATTTATCAAATAACTTTTTAGATTGGTCGTTTTCAAAGTGTTTTTCTAGCATTTCTCTATTTTTTCCATAAATTTCTTCCAAATTTTGATTGTCTTTCATTCCTTCTAAAAGGAAAATTTTATTACCATATTTAGCAGCAATAAACTTAAAATATTCTCTCCACAAAAGCTCGAACTTTAGCCAATACGTCGACTGATTACTTTTTACTTCATTTTCATAACGTTCTACTTCTGCCCAAATCGTTTTGGGAGAAATAGAACCGTTTGCCAACCAAGCCGAAAACTTAGATGAATAATCTCCTCCCAAAAGTCCGTTGCGTGTTTCTTTGTAGGTTTGAAGCAAATTAGATTCAAAAAGATAATAATTTAGACGCTGTAAAGCTGCCGTTTCTCCTCCTTCAAATTTCAAAACTGCTTTTGGAGAATGTAATGATTTTATTTCTGATTCTGTAAAACCAAAATCTTCTAAAGTTGGAATTTGTGTAGTATCTAATGGAATTGATTTTTCTGATTGTTTTAATTCTTTAGGAATAGAAATTGGTTTTGAAACAGTTGAAGATTTTTCTACCTGCTTTCTAAAATGCGTAAAAATATCTGGTAAATCATTCAACTCAAAAGGCAATTCTTCAAAACTATAAAGCGTTTGCTGAAATGTTAAATCTAGCTTTATATTAGATTTATCTAAAAGCTCTTTCACTTTGTCTTCCAAATTTATTTCCTCAAAAGTTATTTCTTTTGAAGTAAAAACAGTTTCTATTTCTAGTTTTTGAGCAAGATTTGATAAAATTTCTTGTGTTTTTCCTTTATAAACAAATAAATCTGAACCATAACTTTGAAGTTGTTTTTGTAAATCTATTACAGATTCTAATAAAAAGTTAGTTCTGAAAACTCCTGTTTTGGGTAAATCTAATTCTGTTTTTTCAAAATTTTGTTCATCAAAAATATAGACTATAATTACGTTATTTCTAGTCTCAAAAGCCTTTCGTAAAACTGAATTATCATTTAATCGTAAATCGTTGCGAAGCCAAACTAGCGTATTTTTCATTTATTTTTTTGATAGTTATGTCTTTAATTCTATTAACTCAAACAGCTTAGAAGCTATTTGCTACTTTTAACTTCAAACAGTTGGAAACTGTTTACTACATTAAAAAACTACACCCAAACTCAAACCAGCTCTAGGCAAAACACCTTGATAGGTTCTGTTAAAAATTCCATTGTGCCAACGAATAATTTCTTCGTGTTGTGGTTTATCTGTATTCATGTTTTCTGTTTGTGTATCTACATTTGCACCTCTATAACCTGCCCCAACATACAAATCAATAAAAAAATATTCTGCAAAAGTCTGTTGAAAACCAAACTGAATTCCTCCACTTAAAGCCTCTACATTTCTTGTTCCTTTGTAACTAATAAAATTAATATTTCCTTGCAAATCGAAATATTCTATATCTTGATAGCCGTACTTTCCCACAAATTGTTCTCCTCTTACCCAAACACCAACATAAATTCCTTGTTGATACGATTTTTCATTAAAATTTGTACGCACCTTAAAACGCTTTACATAAAAACGATATTGAGCTTCTACTGTGTAACCATTTTCTTTTAGGTATTCGCTACTAAGTCCTGTAATTCCACCATACAATACAAAACTTCGGTCTTGGTATTTATTAAAACGCTGAATTCCGATTTGTAAAGTAGAACGAAAAATATAAGTAGGAACGAACGAAACAGCCATTTTTTTGGGTGGCAAAACTTGTTTTTGAGTTGTGGTTTGTTCTTGATTTTGTTGTGCTTGAAGTAGATTCAAATGAGAGTAAATGAATACTAATCCTACAAAAATTACTAGTTGAGAAATTAATTTTGACAAAAAAAGATATTTCATAAAGTCGGTTTTTATAAAAAATAGGTTGCAAAATAGTCCTTTAAAATTATTTCAATAGTTTTTATTTACTATTTATAAATTTTATTAAAGTCAGTTTTTTAATTTTCTTACTCAACGGAGTTTTAGTATTCTCGTTAAGTCTATTATATCACAAAATCACGCTAAAGCGTAATCTACATTTATACTTCTAAAATAACTTTTATTATGGACAATACAGAATTACATCAAAAAAATACAGCAGCTTGGAGAGTTCAGACTTGGATTTCATTTTTGTTTGCCTTTGTAGGCACAGGTGCAGGAATTGCCTATCTTCCAGCCGATTGGTGGGTAAAAGGATTTTTATTAATGGGAATGTTTTTTACAGTCGGTTCTGCCTTCACCCTTTCCAAAACCATTAGAGATGACCACGAAAGCGAAAAAATAATCAACCGAATCAAAAACGCAAAAACTGAACGAGTGTTGAAAGATTTTGAAAATTAGGGGCGTGAGGAGAGTGGTGTGGGACAAGAGAAAAACAAAATGCACTTATGAAAAAATTATTATTCAGATACTAAATTATCTGCTACAAGAAAATCACTATTTTCACCTATTATTTTTATAAAT
>DAIUBX010000167.1:0-6702 GCA_036846465.1 Bernardetia sp. | reverse complement strand
AACCAAGCCTTGAGCCTCAAAATTGATAGTTTCTTCGGTTACAAAATCAAAACGCTCTCCAAACCACATTCTACCCGAACCCCCACCACTAGAGTTTTGTAAATCTCCAATAATATTTACTTCTTCTAATTCGTGATGTGCAATTTCATTATAGGTAGTAATTCTTGTTCCACCAGTTAGGTTTTCGGCTGTTTGGATTCGTTTTCCTGCTTGGTTTCCAATTTTTAGATAGTAATAATTAAATTCATCGTACAAATTTTTCTCAAAACTAAATTTTAATAAATCATTTAATTGAGCATCGTATTTATAGGAATCTGCTGATTGTGCATAAAACAAAACATAATCTCCAGCATTAAAAACAGCATCGTTTCCAAGTTCTACAACAATCGCATTTTCTCGTAAATCTGAAATTCGTGCTGCTGAGTTCGCTTGTGGAAGCATTCCTCCACCATTTCCGAAAAGCTGAATATTGCTTGGATTGATAGTGGAAGGGTTTAACCCTGCTGTTTGGAGGTCTTCAAAAGTAATTTTATGAACTCCATTTTGTTCTACTTTTAGTTTTAAAATTTGTCCATCTGCAAGAACTGAATTTTGGGCAAAACTAGTTGTAAAAAAGAGACTAAATAAAATAACTAAAAAGAAAAATTGAATATATTTTGATGTATGATGATTCATAGGAATTATTTTTATAGAATTAGTTGAGATAACTGGTCGTATTTCTAGGTTATATGCTACTGATTATCAAGTTTTTGTTTGATAAAACAGTTTGTAAAGTTACAATTTTTTGAACTATTTTTTTCTTAAAAAATTGGAAAAACTCAGTTTTAAAAGTTAGAATAAATAATACGTTTGAACAGAATTACAAATCATCTTCTGATTTAGTCAAAATCAAATAGATTTCAATTTTAGCTTGTAATTCTTTTTTTTAGTATTATTAATTGCTATTTTAGGTGAAAAATAGGTAGGGGTTGTATTTTTGAATTACCAGTGAAAATAACTACTATACACACTTAATAAAAATAATAAATATGAATGTTTTATTAGATGAGGAATATGGAAAATTAGAATATGACACAGAAAAACATTTTCTAAAGTTGACTTTACTTGGTGATATTTCAGATGAAGATTACAAATACATTTGGGATTTGAGTTTGGAGGAAGCAAGAAAAGAAAAATGTGGAAATGTACTTGTCGATCAGAGAAATATTGGCTTTATCAAAATGAAATCAAGAGCTTGGCTTATTCTCAAATGGATGCCCAAATCTAAACAAACTGCACAAGACATAGAACAGAGGTTAGCTATTCTTCCTTCCAAACATATTGCACACAAAACAGGGTTACATTATTTATTAGATGCACTCAAAAAAATTGTTGGACACGGTTTTGAATCTTTTGATAATGAAGAAGAGGCAATTTTATGGCTTTCTTCAAATAAAAAAGAACAAGAAGTTAAAAATGAGGTTTAGGATAAAGTAAATTTACCATTCATAACTCATCATTCACAATTCACAATTCAATAAATTATGTCTTTCGATTTTCAATCCATGCGTTCTCGTCCTCGTCGTAATCGTCAATCTGCTGCTCTTCGTGCTATGGTAGAGGAAACCTCACTTTCTGTCGCTGATTTTATCTTTCCTATTTTTGTCATTGAGGGAATAAATAAAAAAGAACCGATTGCTTCAATGCCTAATATTTTTCGTTATTCTTTAGATAAACTTTTAGAAGAAATTGAAGAATGTTATAATCTAGGAATTCGTGCTTTTGCTCCTTTCCCAAGTCTGACAGATGAGCATAAAGACTCTATGGCAACTTCAAGTTATAATCCTGAAAATCTGTATTTAAAAACAATAACAGCCATAAAAGACAAATATCCAGATGTTTTTGTTATGACGGATGTTGCAATGGACCCATACAGCAGCGACGGACATGACGGAATTTATAAAGATGGAAAAATACTTAATGACGAAACGTTAGAAGTTTTGGGTAAAATGGCAGTTGCACAGGCTCGTGCAGGGGCTGATTATGTTGCTCCTTCGGATATGATGGATGGAAGAGTTGGGTATTTACGACACGCTTTGGATAAAGAAGGTTTTACTGATGTTGGAATAATTGCTTATACAGCCAAATATGCGAGTGCTTTTTATGGTCCTTTTAGAGATGCTTTGGATTCTGCGCCTCGTTTTGGAGATAAAAAAACTTACCAAATGAACCCTGCTAATATTCGTGAAGCTCTTTTAGAAGCAAAGTTAGATGTAGAAGAGGGTGCTGATATGATTATGGTCAAACCTGCACTTTCGTATCTTGATGTGATTAGCAGAGTAAATCAAAACTCTCATTTGCCGATTGTAGCCTATAATGTAAGTGGCGAATATGCGATGATAAAAGCAGGAGCAGAAAAAGGCTGGATAGATGGCGAAAAAGTAATGCTAGAAGTTTTGTTGAGTATAAAAAGAGCTGGTGCAAAGGTTATTTTGTCATATTTTGCAAAAGAAGTCGCTCAGATTTTGTCTAAAAGGTAATTTATATCAATTTATAAAACCTCAACGACGGCTTTAGCCTCATTGACGGTTGGTTGAATCATGAAAAGAACAAAAAAAGAACTCGTTTATTACGACGAACAAAAACAATTATTGACAGAGTTTTGTGAAGGAAATGAAAAAGCCTTTTCAAAACTCTATCAGTATTATTATGGATTTGTAGAAAATTATATTTGTAAAAATAACGGTACAAAAGAAGATGCTCAAGATATTTTTCAAGAAACATTGATTGTCTTTTTGGAAAAACTAAAAAAAGATGATTTTTATCTGACAGCTTCTTTAAAAACGTATATTATCGTCATTAGTAAAAATATGTGGCTCAATGTGTTACGAAAAAATAAAAAAATGACTGTTTATTCTCTTGCCAATTCTGATGAAGATGAAAGTGATTTTAATCAAAAAATAATAGAGACTATTTTATCAAAAGAGTTTGATAATGAATTAGAAAACGAAAAGCCATTAGTAGAAAAGCTTGATGATTATTTTTCTCGCCTTACTTCGCATTGTCAAAACTTACTTTCTACTATTGTAGAAGAACAAAAAATAACAGAGGAAATTCAGAAAGAATTTGGCTACACCACTCGCCATAATCTTCACAATCAAAAACATAAATGCGTCCAACAACTCAAAAAAATAAAGGCTTTGGCAGAGTTCAAGACTTAATTTTAAAATTAAAAACGCCTATACGAAAATAATGAAATAAAAGTTTTTAAATAAATTGAAGTTTTTTTAGGAAAAAAGATTATTTCGCTTAGTTTTTGTTATCTCAATGATTTAAGAGTTATCTTGCTCGAAAATAGCGAAGTTATCATTATCAATAACTTTCTTAAAACTACTTTAAATTATTTCATTCTAGCTGCATTTTTAGCACAATGAGTTATATAAACCACTTTTTTTACCTTTCTTCTCAATTTTTATCTTCTTTTCGTACTCTTTTTGCGAGTCTTTTTTTTGTGCTTTTTGTTTTTCTGTTTTCTGTTTTTTCTACTAATGTTCAGGCTCAAGCCATTCCGACAGCCGAACACTATACTATTTATGATTATCATGCTCATCCTCAAAACTGGTCAGTAGTTCAAGATGATATAGGTAGAATTTATGTAGCCAATACAAAAGGAGTTTTGGAATATGATGGAAACACATGGAAATCGATAGAACTACCTAATTTAGCAATCGTAACAGCTCTCACAAAAGGACAAGATGGGAAAATTTATGTAGGCGCAGCATCAGAAATAGGCTATTTAGATTCTGATTCAGTAGGAAATAAAATCTATGTTTCCTTATTGAACAAAATGACAGAACAAGACAAAAAGTTCTCTACAATATGGAAAGCTTTTTCTACCTCCGAGGGTATTGTTTTTCAATCCTTTGAAAAAGTATTTTGGTACAAAAATGGAAAATTTAAAGTCATTTCACCTAATTCAGCCTTTCATTTAGCTTTTCAAATTATAGATAAAGATACTAAAAACAGTAAATTATTTGTCAGAGAATGGGGAAAAGGATTACATCATCTTACCTCAAAAGGTTTAGAGTTTATTGCAGGAAGCGAACTATTTGCAGATGAAAAAATTTATGCTGTTTTGCCTCAAAAAAAGGCTACTCATTTTGTAGTTACAGAACAAAAAGGAGTTTATACTTACAATCAAAATACAGGTTTTTTACCCTTTGAAACTTCTTCTGATTCTCTCTTAAAAGCTAGTCAAGTCTATTGTGGAGTTCAACTTGCAGATGGAAATTTTGCTATCGGAACACGCCTTGCAGGAATTTTAATTTTTGATTCAAACTTCAATTATCTCTATAAAATTTCTTCAAAAAACGGCTTGAAAGACGACAGAGTAGCTTATCTCTATGAAGATTCGAACAAACAACTTTGGGCTGCTCTTAGCAATGGAATTGCTTATATTGATGTAGCTTCTTCTTTTCGTTATTTTGATAAGAATACAGATATAAACAGGAATATTTTGAGTATTTCGCCTCCTTACAAAGAAAGTTTGTATGTCGGAACAGTCCAAGGAATTTTCAAATCAAACACAGATAAAGCCGAAACAATAAAAGAATTTAGTCTATTGCCCTATTCAGAACGAGAAACTTGGAAATTAGGCGTTTATAAAGATATTTTGTTGGGCGCACAAAATCCAGGTATTGCTTGGATAGAAGGGCGAGGAGTGGAAGAACTTTTGGCTGCCAGTAATCCATTTATTCAAGATTTTGTTTTAGTCAAAAATGATACTTCTCATCTAATTGCAGCTTCTATCGAAGGTCTTTTACTTTTGAGATGGGAAAATAATCATTGGATTTATGTAGATAAAATAAAAGGTTTCTCGGGTGCAGCTACAAAGATTGTTCAAGATTCAAGTGATAATTTTTGGGTAAGTGATTATAACAGAGGTATTTTTAGATTCAATCTAAGTTCAGATTTTTTAAGTGTTACCCATTCTGAATTTTTTGGGCAGTTAAATGGACTTCCTAAAAATCAAGGAAACCATGTTTTTGAGTTTGATGGAAAGGCTATTTTTGGGACATTAGATGGGATTTATGGATTTAGTGAAAATACATTTGCACCCCATCCAGTCTTTGAAAATCTAATAGAAAAAAAGGCAATTACTATTTTTGAGAAGGATAAAAAAGATAATTTATGGATAGTAACCCAAAATGAACAACATAAATTTAGTAGTTCTCAAACATTACTTATCCAACTCAAAAAAACAGATTCTGGCTATCAGCGTTACGACGCTCCTTTTTATAAGATAAAACAAATCGTTCAAGCTGTTCGTCCGATTGATGAAAATTTGGTTTTAATTGGAACAAACGAAGGTTTAATTTCATATAATCCTCTTAATACGATTGCCGACAAACAACCCTTTTCTGTTTTTATTACTCAGATAGAGCATAGTGGTGCAAAAGATTCTCTGCTTTTTGCAACGGACTTTATTATCAATCAACAAAATAATTTATCTGAAGACAAAAAAGTAAGACTTCCTTATGAACTTAATTCACTTCGTTTTAGTTTTGGAAGCTCGTTTTTCGAGCAGCGTAGTGAAGTGTATTATCAAACAAAATTAGAACCTTTAGATAACAATTGGTCTGCTTGGACAACCGAAACGCAAGACAAATTTACCAATCTTTCAGAAGGAGATTATGTATTTCATTTGAAAGCCAAAAATTTATACGGTGTAGAAAGTGAAGAAGTTATTTTCAAATTTACTATCCAAACGCCTTGGTTTAGACATCCTTTGTTTTATCTTTTTATTGTTTTGATTCTTGGATTTTTGGTTCAATATGGAGTCCGAATTTATACAAAACGATTAAAAGAAGAAAAAAATCTGTTAGAAAATACCGTCAGAGAACGTACTGAAGATATGCGTCAAGCCTATTTTAACACTCGTGTTTTGAGTAAATTAGGACAAGAAATTACTTCTACTCGTTCGATTCATGAAATAACAGATATGATTTATCAGCATGTCAGTAAACTCATGGATGCTTCTGTTTTTGCTATTGGTATTCATAATGAAGAAGACGAAACATTAGAATTTCCTGTCGCAATAGAAAATGGTGAAAAGTTACCTTTTCATGTTGAAAAATTAGACGATACAGGACGTTTTGCTGTTTGGTGTTTTATCAATGAACAAGATTTATTTATCAATGATAGTGAGATAGATTATGAATTGTATATGTCGCATCGCCCAAAAACTACAGTCGGAAAAGCTGCGCCATCACTTATTTATCTTCCATTAAAAATAAAGAAAAAAGTAATTGGCGTAATTACGGTACAGAGTTTTGAAAAAAATGCTTACAATGATTATCATCTCAATTTGCTTCGTAGCTTGGCTGTTTATACAGGGATTGCCATCGAAAATGCCAATTCGTATCATCAAATCAATGAGCAAAAAGATATTATTGAAGATAAAATAAGAGAATTTGCAGAACATATACCAGAAATACATATGGATGCACTTGAAAGATGGTTACAAACTCCAGAAGAAAATAAAAAAATTCTAAGAGTTAAAGATAAATTAAAACTATTATTATATAATAAAAAGAATATACCAATTGAAATGAAAATAAGAAATTAATTAGTTGTGCTATTTAATATTTAAATTTTGTACAAGTTTTACATACACTTTTTATTTTAGAATAATAATATTATATCAATTAAAAAATTGATATA
>DAIUBX010000166.1:0-6713 GCA_036846465.1 Bernardetia sp. | reverse complement strand
CTACGATTTGTATTCAAATATTCCATTACTTGACTCTGCACAAAATCTCTCCCCAAACCAAATGAATTTGGCACTTGAATCGGCTGTACCAAGACTTTTAAGGTAGCTGCATCTTTAGCTGCCGAAAGCTGAGTAGTTACATCTTTATAACCATTTACCCATTGATTTGCCCTTACAAAATGATGATACGCCTTTTTTGCTTCTTCTCTTGTATTCAATGCCATTGCTTTGATACCTTCATTATAACAAGCTTCAGCAGCTTTTTCTTTCGCTTTCACTTCTTCGCCCAAATAGCTCGTTGGATTTTTGACAACCTGTAAAGCAGCAGGACTTTTTCTGATTTCATTTCCCATTTCATTAATCCTTCCATAACTTTCAGCTATTTTTTCCCAGTTAAGAGGATTTATTTTGGTGTCTAAAGTTCGTGTCGTTCTTAGATTTTCTTCTACGGCTCTATAATAGGCTTCTCCAAGCGTATGACGTGCTTTTTTGTTACTTGGGCTTTGACGCAATCTATCAATAGCCTTTAGTGTGGCTTCATAGTAATTACCTTTTTGTAAAGCTTTTTTTCCAGAAGAACAAGCCGAAATTACGAGCAATAAAATAATAAAAATGGACAAAGAATGACGATAAAAAAATCGCCTTTCTAACTGCGTAATCAGATAAGATTTCATAATTTTGAATAATTAAATAAGATGATAGTTAAATTGGTAGTAGTAGTTTTTTTGATTGGTTACAAGTTATACATTTTCAAAAACTATTAAAAAATCTATGCCAAAATGTAATTTCAAACCTTAAAAAAATAATTTTAACAAAAAAAGTATTTTTTATTCTCCAATTAATAAAATTCCTGCCCAATAAAATGGATTTTTGAATTTTTCAGATTTAGATAGCTTTTGTTTGGCAATTTGTAATGATTCGGAATAGGTTTTTCCTTCAGATACAAAGCCATAGAAGAGTGTCATTAGCTCTTTTGTTGCCAAATCATCTATTTGCCAAAGAGAAAAGATAATATTCTTTGTTCCTGCATTCAAAAACGAACGAGTAAGTGTAATTACTCCTTCACCTTCTACGACCTGCCCAACTCCAGAACGGCAACTACTCAAAACTACTAACTCATTGGGAAACGACATTCCATACAAATCACTTGCATAGAGTTTTTGAGGAATTACATCATTTTGAGTAGAATCTTGTCCAAACAACCAAATATGAGAATTGAAGGGTGTTTTGGTAAAGGTTTGGCTATGTGTAGCTAGATGCAATCTTCGTGTTTTGGTTGCATAGCTTTTCAAATTTTCTTGATTAGCTTGAAAGTTGGTAAAAGCCAACGCCTTTTTGTCTTGAATAGTAAATAAATTAGCTACTTCTTCTACCTCCTTTTTACTATAAGGAAGAGAACCTAAATTACTTCTATTACTTGCCCAAAGTGAATTTGAATCCTCTTTATCTTCCTCAAAAACAGGTGCAAACCCTGCAAACTCATACTCATAATTTCTACTTTTATTTTGTCTTGCCAAAACCCAAAGCGAAGACGAATAATGAAACGAAATCTGATGATTTAATAATGGATATTCAATATTTTGATATGATAATTCATTTTCTTTTTTGTATGCATTGACCAAAACAGAAAAAGGAATTTGTTGTAAAATGGCATCAGGAATAATGATAAGTTTTCTACTTGTTTGGATATGTGATTCAATCGGTTGAATAAGAATTTTATAGAGCGCATTACTTTGTATTACAAATTTTTCTGTATCACAATCTTTTGCCAAACAATTTCGATATTCTTTCAAATTTTCCTCAAAATCAATTGATTCTATTCTGTAAAATAATTGTTCCGTTTTATTAATCACTTGAATAAATAAATAGGGTTCAAACCATTGATAAACAAGTATTTGCTCATCTTCTTTTAGATTTTCTTTTATTGTTTGGGTAGTAACTAACTGAGTAGGTTCTTGAAGATTTTTATAGCTTTTAAATTCATTTGACAATTTATTTCTTAGCTCTTGATGTTTGTTTCTTGTATCTAAAATTTGCTGATTATAATAAGCTAGTTTATCAGTTTGACTTTCTGTTTTTTCAGTATTTTCAAGTTCTAACACTTCACGCTGATAATAATCAATCAACGAACTATAATTTACATCTAACTTTCTTAGATTTTCAGGAACTTGTGCCAACACTAACGATTCCTGTGTTTGTTTTCTAAGTAAAGAAGCACGATTTTTTTCTGCAAAATAAAAGGCAGCTTCATAAATTTGTTCTTCTACATTCTTCGTTTTAGTAGCCTCAAAACAAGTAGAAAGAGCTTTTCCATAAATTTCTACCGTCAGCTTACTGATAAGTAATTGGTCGTTATCGGTATGTAATTGAGAACGCATTTTGTCGATTATGTCGTCTGATTTTCTGTAATAATCTAGTTGTTGAGAAAATGAATAACTTTGTAAACTCGCCAAACCCTTATAGGAATCTAAAGCTACTTCCAGATCTGCATGTTCTTTTCCTAAAACATTTATTTCAAGCGACTTTTTATAATACTCTTCTGCTTTTTTGAAATCAGAAATAGCAGCAAAACAGTTTCCTAGATTATTGAATACATTTGCACTATTCCATTTTTGCTTACTATCTTCTTTTTCTCCTACTGCTTTGTCGTAGTAAAAAATAGCAGAATCATAATTTTGTTGCATTTCGAAGGCATAGCCTAAGTTATTATATATTTTTCCTATACTTGCTTTATTTCTATTTTTTTCGGGTAATGAATTTTCAGCAGCTAGTGAAAGATGATAATAATGATAAGCAGAATCATACTTCTCTAAATTGCGATATACAATTCCCAAACTTGTATAGGTCTGGGCGAGTAGATAAAATTTATTCTTTAAAAACAATTCTTCTACTATCTTTTTAGCTTCTAAAGTATGAAAAAGAGCTTTTTCATACTCTTCTAATTTGAGATAAACTACTGAAATAATTTGATGAGAACGAGCAATAGAAGTTGGAAAATTTTCTTCTTTCTGTGCTTCGTTAATTTCTATCGAACGCTTGGCATATTCTATCGATTGCTGCAAATTTCCTTGTTCTCTATAAATACTGGACAATAAAGAATACACAGTTGCTACTTGCATCTGATTTTCCCCTACTGCTTTTTTTATTAATTCCAAATACTTTTCAGCATAATAAAATGATTTATCATAATTATTTAATTTAGAATATGCAATTGCATTAATTTTATAAATATCTATTTTTAGATTGACAGAAGCAACAGGATTTTCTAGTATTTTATCTGAATAATCAATCGATTTTTGATAAAAATTTTGATAAAAATAAAGTAATGATTTATGAGCATATAACTGTGCTACTTGAATAGATTTTTCAGAATATAAATTAGTAAAAATGTCAATGTTTTTATTTAACCATTCTTCTGATTCTTGCCATTTGTGAGCCTCCAAAAGTAAGACACTTCTCATTTTAATATGGTCATAAACAATCGCATTTGTAAGGGGGAGGTTCTGACAAATAGCCCAAATAGAATCACTTTCTGCAAAACTATTTTTTATATTTCGTTCAATAAAAGATTTACTCATAGAAAGCCAAAACCAACGCAGTTCTAATTCCGTTTTGGGTGCATATTTGGCTACTGTTTTCTCAATTTCATCTAAAAAAACCTGACTTTCTTTTGCTTGGAATAAATCCAACAACAAAACATCAGCATACTGAATTTGAGCATTTACTTTTTCAATTTCATTTGCAGTTTTGGAAAGATAATCAATAGATTTTTGGGCAAAAAATAAAGCATCTTTAGGCATTCCATACAATATAAAAAGCTGACTAAGAAGCTCTGTTTGTTCTGATGCTGTTTCAAACTTTGTATCTTCAAATTTCTCTATTTTCAGAAAATCCAAATTTATATCTGCAACACTTGCGTAACGATTGGCTAACTGATAACTTTTGAGTGCTTCGTAATTTGGAATCTGTTTGAATAAATCAACTGCTTTTTGATAAAACCCTTTCCAATACTCATATTTTGCTTCTTGAAAGGTAACTTGATAGATTAAATCTATTTCTTTTTTGGGATTTAATTTTAATTCTTTTAGCTCTTGAATTGATTTTTCTATAACTTCTGTATTTCCAATTACGTAAGCTATTTTGAGCCGTTTTATTTGGAAAGTGATATACTTTTCAGATTCTTTTTTCAGATTTAATTCTTCTAAATAACTTTGATAAAAAACTAAAGTACTATCTATTTGATTGTTTTGCCAAAACTGATTTATTTTATTTTGATAAAAAGCATCGTTTTTCGTATTATTTTCACTATGATTTTGCGCTTTTGAGAAAAATGAAAAGCTAAAAAATAGTAAAGAAAAAAAGGCTAGAAATAAAATAGATTTAATTTTGATTTTCATAGTAGAGTTATTTTTTGGAAGATTTATCAATCTTTGAATGAAACAAATCTAATGAAAAATTGTATTAAATAGAATACAGATAGTTAGGAAATTTAACTAGCTAGTTATTTTTTAAAATAAAATCAATTTTAGAAGCAATTTAGAACCAAAAGACTATAAAGACATTTGATAAATCAACCTGAATTGTTACATTACAAATCAGTAAAAATAAATTATTTTTGGTTGTTTGACAATTTTTGCACCTAGCCTTTATCAAAAATTACAAAAAGGCAAAAATTGTTAGAGAACCTTATTTTTTTAACCTAAAAAACACTCACATGAAAGTTCAATTTAACACCGACAACACTATTGATGGAGATGCAAGACTAGAAGCCTTCTTTTCTGATATGATTTCTAAAAAACTAGACAGATATGATTCTCATATAACTAGAGTAGAAGTGCATATTTCTGATGAAAATGGCAAAAAAGAAGTCCCAAATGATATAAAATGTTTATTAGAAGCAAGATTTGAAGGCAGACAACCTATTGCTGTTTCAGCGCAAGAAGATACCATCGAAAAAGCCGTTTCAGCATCTATTGATAAAATGAAAGCAGCTTTAGAAAGTGTACTCGGTCGCTTACAGAATCGTTAGGAAATAAAATTAGATAGTATTATTCCTCACTTGGTTCTGCTGAGTGAGGAGTATTTTTTGTCCGTTACTTTATTTATTCTCTCTCAATGGAGGAAAATACCAATCTTTAACTGGAACTACATTTAATTTTACAGGATTAATAGCTTGCTTCAACCTCCAAACTAAATTTGGTTTGCCACGTTCTATAAAAACTTCTACTCCTCCATAAAATTCATAATGCTTTTCTCTACCTTTTATATAAGGATAGTAACGAGGTTTATTAGTTTCTTCATCGTAACTATATAATGCCCAATTTCCACTCTCTATTTCATTTATAATTACCTTTCCACAATAAGCAAAAAAACCAAAAAATAAATTACTGTCTTGAGCAATTTTCTCTCTCTCAACTTCATCTTTGAGGAAGTCATCTAATTTTTCTGTGCTTTCTAAAGTAAAATCAAGGCTTAAACTATCAAAATGATCTAGAAAATAATTTTGATAAAAAAATATATTCTCAATAAAATCATTAGGTACACCATCTATTTCTTTATTCATTGTTGTAATTAATAGTTAAAAGTAAAAAATATTATTATGTAGATTCAAGGCTTACCTTTGACTGTACTAGCATTTCACAGTTTATCAAAAAAACACTATATTTCTGTCAAAGGCAAGCCTTTAACCTACTAATTTTAAAAATCATGTCTATATTTTTTTTACCGTTGTCGGTGTCTCCACCGACGACTTATTTAAAACTCCAAAATAAATCCAATTGTAGGCAAAACACTTGGTTCTCCATCATCCAAAATAGTAGGAATTGCATTTGAGCCGTCGTTATTTATAGGTTGTCCATCTGTGGTTTGGAAACCAGAATTATCTGCCGTTCTTGTAAAGGTATAACGAGGAAAAGCAGGAGAAGCCTGTACAAGCGCATTCTGAATATCAATATATAAATCTAAAGTAATTTTCTTAAAATTGATTTTCTTATCTAAACGAAAATCAAACTGACTAAAATTTCCTAAACGGTCAGAGTTTAGACGAGAATTATCTAAAACTCCATTTCCAGTCGTCAAATAATTGCGCTGAGAAGCCAACAAATCAAAAGGTGTATAAGGCGAACCTGCTGCAAAACGATAACGCAAACCCATTTCCCAACCTTTGCCAAATTTTCTACCCAAAATACCCGAAATCAAATGACCATTGTCCCACGCAGAAGAAATAAGCTCTCCATCTGTTCCTGCAAATTCACTTCTAACAAAAGTATAAGAAAAGACTGCAAAGATTTTGCTTACTAATTTTTGTTGAAATAAAAACTCAAATCCATAGGCTCTACCTTCTCCAATACTTGTAACTTCTTCATTTCCAATTGCTCCAAAACCTCCTCCTTGATTAGCAAGAGAAATTCCATCACGAACAGAAACAGGATAATTTGCATAATTTTTATAAAAACCTTCTACTGTAAAACGTGTACTTGCTCGTGGCAAAAATTCCGTTCCCAAAACATAATGTGTAGAAGAAATGTATTTATTAGATTTATTGACAAAATCGCCATTCTCATTCTGAAAACCCAAAACAGTATAAATCGGAAGTTTGAAATAACGACCCACAGAACCATTAATTGACCATTCATCATTCAAATAATACGAAGCCGAAAGACGAGGCGAAAGCGTTTCGAAAGGATTATTTCCTGTTTTTGTAAATGTATTCA
>DAIUBX010000165.1:2923-6715 GCA_036846465.1 Bernardetia sp. | reverse complement strand
GAGGGAATTAATTATTTCCAAGTCAATAATACATTTGAATGTATTGTTTTTTATAACGTAATTTTTCAATAAGCCTATCATACCGGCAATATTGTTGAGCGGACTGCGCAAGTCGTGCGCCACAATGCTTAAGATGCCATCTTTGTCTTTGTTGTATTGCTGAAGTTCTTCTTTTTGCCGATGTACTTCCCTGACAGACACCGAAAGTCTGAGTGAAGCCTGTATGCGCGAGAGCAATTCGATGGGATCAACCGGTTTGTTGAGAAAATCGACTGCTCCGGCCTCAAGTGCTGTCTGTAAATGGGTAGAGGAAGTCATAGCACCAGTACATACTATCACCGGAATAAGGGCAGTTAGTGGATCAGCTCGCAACATTTCAATAGCCTCTATACCAGTCATGGAAGGCATTTCCCAGTCCATGATAATCAAATCAGGCGATTCAGAAATGGCTTTTTCGTAAGCTGCCAGTCCGTCGTGAGCATAAATAATCTCAAATACTTGCCCAGATTCCTCGAAAATACTCTCAATGACAGCTAAATTGCTATCATAATCATCAGCCACTAAGATTTTGTAAGAATTCGGACGTATTGCCACAATAGAAGGAGAAATAGAAAAAGGAAATTATTAAACTGTAAAACAAAAATAGATAGGAATTTTGGAATATTTATTCAACACACCTCTAAAAGATAGGCTAATATACTAACAAAAGTAGAAAAAGCTATAATTTATTGTCTTTTTGAGCAGAAATAAGCATTCAAAAGTGAGATAATCAAAAATGAAACCATAAAATTAAGCAATTATTTATTTACGGTGCTTGAAATTTTGAAGTCAAAGAAATTGATTAAGATAGAATTGGAAAGTTTTTTGTTAATTTTGAAGGTAGAATATTTAATTTCTAATCTTACGGTAAGATAATCTATCAAACCAGACTTAATAAAAATTGTCAATCTGTTATGAATAAATTTTTAAAATCTCTTCCTTATTTATTTTTTATTGCCTTATTTGGCTTGACTCTTTTTAGTTTTACTAATAAAGATGCTACTAATTTTACCGTCGTTATTGATGCAGGACATGGAGGAAAAGACCCTGGATGTTTGGGAAGTAAAGCAAAGGAAAAAGATGTTGCTCTTGCTGTTGCACTCAAAGTAGGAAATTATATCAAGGAAAATATGAAAGAAGTAAAAGTAGTTTATACAAGAGATAAGGATTCTTTTGTAGAATTAGATGAACGAACAGCTATCGCCAACCGAAATAAAGCTGATTTATTTATTTCTATTCATTGTAATTCTGCCAAAAACAAAGAGGTGGCAGGAGCAGAAACGTACACTATCGGAACGCACAAAACACAGGGAAATCTTGATGTAGCTATGCGTGAAAATGCCGTTATTTTGGAAGAAGAAAACCACCAAGAAAAATATCAATTTGACCCATACAGTATCATTTCGTATATCAAAATGTCAAATTTTCAGAGTGCAAACCAAACAAAAAGTATTGATTTTGCTACCAAAGTACAAAAACAGTTCGAAGAGCGTGTAAATAGAGAAAACAGAGGTGTCAAACAAAGTGGCTTTTTGGTGTTGTGGAAAACAGCTATGCCAGCAGCACTTATCGAAATTGGTTTTTTGACCAACGCAACCGAACAAGACTATCTGAATACTGACAACGGACAGACTTATATTGCTTCAGGAATTTATCGTGCTTTCAAGGAATATAAAAATGAAGTTTCGGCGAAGTAGGAAATAGATTTTTGGAAATGGAAACTGGGAGGTAAGAGTTTTAGAACCATACACCCAGTTGCTAGTAGTGTTTTAAAAGTAAAATTATTAGGTATGGGACTACGATTGGTCAGTAAAGCAACTTTTAAGTCAGCGTAGCTAAATCTTCAGATTTGCGAGTGTGGATGTTTTTGTATTTGACAATATTGAGTCTAAGACTTACCAACTGATAAGGTATTGATACATAAACTCAAAAAAGTTTCCATCTCAAAAAAAAATCAAAAATAATTGAGAATTTTTATACTAACTGTTTGGAAGTGTGCAAATTATTTGTACCTTTGCATTCCCTAAAGGATACTATACGTGAGTAAATTATTGCAAAATAAGCAACTCATTTACGTACAAGTCCTTTTTCAAAATCGCTTTTCTTGAGCTTTTCTTCATTCCACAATGAAAAGGCTGTTAGAATATACTAATAGAAAAACTTTTAAATAAGTATTCTGTTGAAGAATTTTTTGAGAAAGAATCCAATACGTGTGAAAAGATTTATTCTAATACTTCACATAGCATCCTAGTATATTTTACTAAGGGATTTGAAAAGCGTAATTTAATCTTCCTTCTTTTACTCATTGTAGAAAGAGCTACATTATATTAAGTTTTTTGAAAAGACTAAGTTCCTAATCCGAATTTATTCTTTAAAAGAAAACTTTTTTTGTTGTAGTAAACTTTAAGAAGTAGTAAACTTTAAGAACAGACTAAAAAACGCAATTCATAATTGATATTTTGAGATGATTGGTTAAGTCAAATTACTTATTTCTCTTAAACATCATTTTCAAATTTATCTTTTTAAAGACCATTAAACGCAAAAGGAGTTATGTTACAGCCTAAGCGCACCAAGTTTCGCAAACGTCATAAAGAAGTACGTCGTACAACAGGTATTGCTCAACGTGGTTTTTTGGTGGATTTTGGTGATTTCGGTATCAAAGCCTTGGAGCCAGCGTGGATTACTTCACGTCAGATTGAAGCTGCTCGTATTGCCGTTACTCGTGCAATGAAGCGTCAAGGTCAGGTCTGGATTCGCATTTTCCCTGACAAACCAATTACCAAAAAACCTGCAGAGGTTCGTATGGGTAAGGGTAAAGGTGCTCCTGAATATTGGGTAGCTCCTGTCGTACCGGGTACAGTGCTTTTTGAAATTTCGGGTGTAGATAGAGAAACAGCTAGTGAAGCATTACGCCTTGCAGCTCAAAAATTGCCAATCACAACTAGATTTGTAACTCGTATTGATTACGAAGCATAAATCAAGTGAACGATTAAGGTAAACTAAACTATCTTAACTTATCCCAAACTTCATAAAGTAATGACAACTAAAGAAACAAAAGAAGAAATCAGAGGATTAGATGACGCAGCCTTAGCTACTAAAATAGCTGAACAACAAACTGCTCTTCAACGCTTGAAATTTAGCCACGCTATTTCTCAAATTGAGAACCCTTCAAGTATCAGAGATGCAAAACGTATGGTAGCTCGTCTAAAAACTGAACAAACAGCAAGACAAATTGCTAAATCTAAGTAATTAATTAGTAATTACTTCTAACAGTATTCTGACTATGGAACAACAACCAACAGTACAAAACACTGAACGCAAAAGCCGTAAAGAACGTATTGGAATTGTCAAAAGTAATAAAATGACATCTACAATCACTATTTCGGTAGAGCGTAAAGTGAAGCACCCACTATACGGAAAGTTTGTGAAAAAAACTTCTACTTTTATGGCTCACGATGAAGGCAATACTGCTAACATCGGAGACCGTGTCCGTATTATGGAAACAAGACCATTGAGTAAACTTAAACGTTGGCGTTTGGTCGAAATCTTAGAACGTGCTAAGTAATTGTATTTATTTTTAATAAAATTACAATAAAAAGCCTTTCTAGTTTTGTATAAAGGAAAATAGAATTATTAAAGTGTTATTGATTAAGTTATCATTTATTTGTAAACGTAATTCATAATTCATAATTCGTAATTACTTTCAAGCAAAACATTCTAAAAATAACGTTACTTTTTTTGATTGTTCATTTA
>DAIUBX010000165.1:0-2913 GCA_036846465.1 Bernardetia sp. | reverse complement strand
AATATAAACGAATATTTACCTTACTTTGAACCGTAGGAAGCATTTTTTGCTTATTCATTTGATAATCAATTTTAGTAGCACATCGTTTCACTCTCTAATTATTATTGAGCGATGATTCAACAAGAAAGTCGTTTGGCAGTTGCTGACAACTCTGGAGCAAAAGAAGTTTTATGTATTCGTGTATTAGGCGGTACAGGCAAACGCTATGCTTCTGTAGGAGATAAAATTGTCGTTTCTGTTAAGTCTGCAATCCCTTCTGGAAATATCAAGAAAGGTGCAGTTTCGAAAGCAGTCGTAGTGCGTACCAAAAAAGAGATACGCCGTAAAGATGGTTCATATATTCGCTTTGAAGAAAATGCAGCCGTGTTGCTCAACAACCAAGATGAGCCTCGTGGTACTCGTATTTTTGGCCCAGTGGCTCGTGAACTAAGAGATAAAAGATTCATGAAAATTGTTTCTTTAGCTCCTGAAGTACTATAATAATTGTGAATGGTTAATTATAAATTGTGAATTCAATTACTAATTAAAACTATCAATTACAAAAGTCTTCTTTAAATTATTCAGTGTTAGACACTAATGTACTAATTGTACAAATCCTTACGGATTATGAAAAAGAAAAACACTCAAAAATCAGTCAAACTTCACGTAAAGAAGGGCGACAACGTAATCGTAATTGCGGGCAACCACAAAGGCGAACAAGGAAAAATTACTGAAGTAAGAGTTAGTGAGCAACGTGTTATCTTAGAAGGAATTAATATGGTTAAAAAGCATATTAAACCGTCTGCTAACAATCCAGAAGGTGGTATCATCGAAATGGAAGCTCCTATTCACATCAGCAACGTATCACATGTAGATGCCAAATCTGGTAAAGCTACACGTATAGGTCGCAAAAAAGATGACAACGGAAAGCTTGTTCGTTATTCTAAAAAAAGTGGTGAAATTATTTAAGTTATGGCAACACCTCGTTTAAAAGAAAAATACTTCAATGAAGTAGTTCCTGCTCTTAAAGACAAATTTGAATTCAAATCAGTCATGCAAGTGGCTCGTTTGCAAAAAATTTGTATTAACAGTGGAGTTGGAAAAGCTGTTTCAGACAAGAAACTCATCGATACTGCTGTAGAAGAAATTTCTACTATCGCTGGACAACGTGCCGTACCTACCTATTCTAAAAAGGCTATCTCGAACTTCAAACTTCGTGAAGATATGCCAATTGGTGTACGTGTAACGCTTAGAGGCGATCAGATGTATGAATTCTTAGACCGTTTGGTAACAGTTTCAATGCCTCGTGTACGTGACTTCAAAGGTATTAGTGATAAAGGCTTTGATGGTCGTGGAAACTACACTTTGGGCGTGAAAGAACAAATTATATTCCCTGAAATTTCAATTGACAAAGTCAAGCAAATTACAGGAATGGATATTACCTTTGTTACCTCTGCTCAAACTGATGAGGAAGGATTGGCTCTTTTGAAAGAACTCGGTATGCCGTTTCGCAGTTAATAATTGCCAAACGCAACTGGATTCAATCAATTTTGAACAAATCTGACTTTATCTAAATCTATACTCTTACATAAAACTGCTTTAATTTATTCCTAATGGAACAAAATTAAAATAGAAACCTAAAAGTATCGTTTCAGAACCGAGCCTAATTGAAGTTCAAATCAATAAAGTTAAAATCCAAACCTAAGTCAATCATACATTATGGCTAAATCATCGATGATTGCACGTGAGCGTAAACGCCAAAAAATGGTGGATAAATACGCTACTAGACGTGTAGAACTCAAAAAACTTGCAAAGAACGGAGACGTTGAGGCTCAAATTGCCCTTGACAAACTTCCAAAGGATGCTTCTCCTGTTCGTTTGCATAATCGTTGCCGTTTGACGGGTCGCCCTCGTGGCTTCATGCGCCGTTTTGGTATTTGTCGTGTCGTTTTTAGAGAAATGGCAAACGACGGAAAAATACCAGGCGTAACCAAATCAAGCTGGTAATACTTTTTACAAGAACTAGAATAATTTCGAATTCTTTAGAACCTTTACAACATTTAGGGAATAAAAAATTAAGTTCTTTTTTCATATTTCCTGAATACAAACCTTGAGGGAATGACAACGGATCCTATTGCAGACTATCTGACTAGACTCAGAAACGCAATCAAAGCTAATCATAGAATTGTGGAAATTCCAGCTTCAAAATTGAAGAAGGAAATGACTAAAATTTTATACGATAAAGGCTATATACAAGGCTATAAATTTGTTGATGCTCCTGTTGGTGCGTCTATCAAAATAGCATTAAAGTATCACCCTGCTACTCGTACTCCTGCGATTACACACTTAGAGCGTGTAAGCAAGCCAGGTCTGCGTCAGTATCGCAAGGCAAGTGAATTACCACGTGTACTCAATGGATTGGGTATTGCAGTAATTTCTACTTCGCATGGCGTTATGACTGACAAAGAAGCTCGTACAAATAGTGTAGGAGGAGAAGTACTTTGTTACGTATATTAATATTGCACTCATTTCATATAATTCGTATAATTCATTTAGTCTTTTAATTAATTGATTTATACCATTTGTAGTAAGGTTGTTTTAGAAATAAACTTATTACATAGCTATCAATCAATAGTTAAATTATCTAATAAATCTGATAGAAAATGTCACGAATTGGTAAAAACCCAGTTACTATCCCTAGTGGAGTAACTATAAGTGTTTCGGAAAACACCATCAAAGTCAAAGGTACAAGAGGTGAGCTTTCTCGCACTATTGACCCAAGAATCACTGCTAAAGTGGAAGATGATAAGTTGGTTTTCGAACGCACAAACGAAGAAAAACAGACTCGTGCTATGCATGGCTTGTACCGTTCGTTGGTACAAAATATGGTTCAAGGCGTATCTGAAGGCTACAAATCTCACTTAGAGCTTGTAG
>DAIUBX010000164.1:2036-6725 GCA_036846465.1 Bernardetia sp. | reverse complement strand
ACATTTTTCTAAAGTCAAAGTAACTTTTTGCTCCTCATTTTTGAAAGTATATTTTTCTGACTTACTAAAGTGAATAGTCAAATCAATCAAAACTTCCTCTTTATTATTAACTAACTGATTTTCTTCTTGAATTACTAAAAGCCATTTGTCTTTATTCGTATAAAGAATATGTGATCTTGAAATAAAGGTTTTAATTTCTTGTTGCTCTTCTTTATTAGAATTTTCTAGTTGTTCAATTATCTGCTTTGCTTGTTTGTAGGAAAAGTTTTTTTTCTTTAAAAATTCGGAAATGATAAGTACAGGTTCTACTAAGTTTTTAATTTCTGAAACCTGTATTACTTTGCTTTTATCATTATTTCTCAAAATTGTTTTTTCAAATTCTTTTATATGAAATTGAAGTAAATTTTCCATACTTCTCAATCTTTCAGACGTATCTAAAAAAGTTTTTTCTGTATTTGGATTTATTTCTTTTAGACGAGGAATAATTTGATGTCTTATAAAATTACGCTTGTATTTTTCGGTTTGATTACTAGCATCTTCTCTCCATTTTAGATTATTTTGGTTGGCATAATTGAGAATTTCTTCTTTGGTAATGCAAAGCAAAGGGCGAATAATTTGAGCTTGATTAGTTGAAATATTTCGTTTTGGCAAAATACCACGCATTCCTGCAATTCCTGTTCCTTTGCTCAAATGATAAATAGAAGTTTCTAAAGAATCGGACAAATGATGAGCTGTTGCAACAAAATCATACCCATTATTATATTCATTTTCTAGGCTAATTTTTTCAAAAAAATCATAACGCAACTCTCTAGCAATGAGTTGAATAGACTTTTGCTGCTCTGCTGCTAGTTTTTTTGTGTCAAATTTTATAGAATGAAAAGGAATATTTTTTCCATGCTTATTATCTTGAGCATAATTTTTAATAAACTCTTTATCTTCATCAGACTCTTTATCTCTCAAAGAAAAATTACAATGAGCAATTCCTATTTTTTTTATGGAATCAATTTGTAATAAAATATCAATTAAAACCATTGAATCTACGCCACCACTTGTAGCGACAAGAATAGATTTATTTTCTAAATCAAAATTATTTGATTTGCAGAAGGATTGAATTTTTTTTAAGATTTTCATAGTTTCTTTTTCTTACGTAAACTAAAGTTTACGGTACATTTTTCTCACGCTAAAGCGTAAGCTACTTAATACTTTGCTGCAAAATCATTCAACATTTTACTATCTATTAGTTTAATAATTCCTCTAGCTGTTTGTAAATCAGGACTTTCATTTCTATAAACTGTCTTCAAACTATCGCTTACTGTTTCGTCGTATTCTCTTCCACAAGGAGTATCTAAACTTGCCCCATTTTCTACAAGTAAGCTCAAACAAGCAATAAAATCTTCATTTATTTCCATTGGAAAATCAATTCTTTTTTGTTCGTATTTGCCATAAATAGCATAAAAAAGAGGTGTTTGAGTAATTTTATAGGGACTTACTTTTGGATTTTTGTAAGTAAATTTTTTCTCTACTTCTGCGCCATTTTCTACTAGAAATTTTACCATATCTATATCTCCTATTTTTGTAGAATACGCTAAAAAAGGATACGGACAGCCATAATCTACTGAAATAGATTTATCTAAAATCATCTCTTTTATCTTTTCTGTATTTCCTTGATTGTAGGCTCTGCAAAGTGTTTCTTTTTTATAGGTTGTATAGCTCAAATAGCCAATCATTCCAAAGGTAACTATAGACACAGAGGCAATTATACAAATAGCTAGAATTTTTACATCATTCATAATCATTAAATTTATTTTTAATCAAAAAATCCTTACCAATAGAGATTGAATAAGGATTTTTTGGTTTTTTTCTCTATTTTATAAAATGAGAATTATCTAATTCCGTGCGACCATTTTATCATAAGAGGAGAAATAATAAGAGCCAAAATAGCAAAACCAATGGCTGCAAATCCTACTTGTGAGAATACCGTAGAATAGGTGTACAGTTTTTCCATTCCTTCACTAAAATTAGCTGCTTGGTCTGCCGTAACTCCTGTTATTATTTCTACTAAATCATCTATAAAAGTAGGTTCTACAACTGTTTGAGTTCCTTCTGTTGCGCCACCTGCTGTAAGTGCTGCAATGATTCCTGCAATATGATGAGCAAATGCAGATGATAAGAACCATACTCCCATCATAAACCCTACAAATTGTTTTGGAGTAAGTTCAGTTACTTTAGAAAGACCAACTGGAGAAATAAATAACTCGCCTGTTGTCATAAGTAAATATCCTAAAACTAAGAATATCATCGGTACTTGTGCGCTTTCATTTACAAAACGAATAGAAATAGCAAAAATCAAAAATCCTAATCCTAATTGAGCAATTCCTAGAGCAAACTTGATAGGCGTATAAGGATTCATTTTGCGTTTGGAAAGAGCCACCCACATTATAGAAAACGGAATTGCAAAAATGATAATAAAAATAGCATTGATAGAGTTAGTTTGAGCTGCATTCATCCATACTAAATCTACACTATATTTTGCAAAAAGAGTAAGTGAGCTACCACTTTGCTCAAAGAATGACCAAAAAACAGTAATAAAGAAGGTAAGTAAAGAAACTACAAAAACTCGTTGAGCTTCTTGTCTAGAAACACTTATCATAATATAAATTATGTAAGCAATAGAAACAGCTAACGCACCATATAAAATCCAAGAAACATATTCATTTTCCCAAACTAAAAATGTAAAAATAGGCACAGACATAAAAGAAAGAACATATACTACTGATTCAATCATTTTTGGTACTGTTCCTTTTCCATCAGGTGGATAACCTTCGTTACCAAAAACACCTTTACGCATTCCGTCCCAAAAGAATATCAGACCTGCAAGCATTCCTACTCCTGCTGCTCCAAATCCCCAATGATAACCAAACTCAACAGCTAACCAACCACAAAATAAAGGCGCAAGAGCAGCTCCAAGGTTGATACCCATATAAAAAATAGTAAAACCACCATCACGACGTGGGTCGCCTTCTTGATAAAGTGTTCCTACAAAAGATGAAATATTTGGTTTGAAAAATCCATTTCCTACAATAATAAGAGCAAGGGCAATATAAAAAGCATATGTACTTTCAATAGCCAGTACAAAATGCCCTAGTGCCATTAGTGTTCCTCCTAGCATAATTGCTTTTCTATATCCAAGAAGTTTGTCAGCAATCATTCCACCTACAAAAGGAGTTGCATAAACTAAAGCTCCATAAGCAGCATAAACTACAAAAGACAATTCTTCGCCATTTGGAAGTCCATTAAACAAGACATCTGTCATGTAAAGAACGAGTAAGGCACGCATTCCATAGAAACTAAAACGTTCCCACATTTCTGCAAAAAATAGATAAAAAAGTCCTTTTGGGTGTCCAAACATTTCTTGCATATCGCCATCAAATGCATCTTTATCTGGTTTGACTGGTATTCCTTCTGTTGCCATATAATTGGTATTGGTGTGTGTATTATGAGTAAATAATTTATTTTTAGTATTTTTGAAAATACGTCTTTCAATACTGCGAATTTATGAATTTATAATGAATAATTTTGAAACAATCACAAATTAGAGGAGATTCAAGGGAAAAATAAACATAACTCATTCTTTCTCAGTAAGAAAATAATCTTATCAAGTCTGACCAAGTTAAAGAAAATCAGTATATTATCCTCAAATAGTTTGTTATATTTACACTCCCTTAACAAAAATACTTTTCTATTAATTATTGTTATTTGATTTTAACTGGTAACTATATTACTAATTACTGATAACTGTAAACCTTATGTTCGATTTTGATTTTCGATTCTTAAATACAAACAATAAACCCACATCTTTTTTTGATAAACAAGGTTCTATCGAAGATGAAGGCGTTTATTTTGATGGAGAAATGCTTGGTTTTTCAGAGATTCAAGAGGTGGTTCGATATCGTGATCGACTTTCTTTTATCATTGAAGCAGATGCAAGAACGGCAGTTGATGAGTTTTTGTTGCCTCATTTCAATGGTTTTATAATTCGTGTAGAGGAACAAGAAGCCTTTGATATAAAAAGCATGATTGATAGAAAATACACAGAAATTCAAGTAGAAGAACGAAAAGAAGAATTGAAATCGCAGGGCGAATTACATAACTTTAGAAAAGCTGAATGTCCGACCTGTAAAAGTCATTTGGATCTATCATATCTAAAGCCAACCAAGTATATTTTTTGTAAATATTGTGATTCTATTTTCAATAAATATGGAAATTATACAGATTTAAACGACTACAAAATTTGCTCTGTTTGTAATTATTATAATCGTATTCAAGTTACACCAAGAGTAGAGGTTTATTTTTATGGAAAAGATGAAAAAGCATTTTCGTTTGAAAAAGTCTATCAATGTGATAGTTGTACAGAGAGGGAGTTGCGCCCTCGTTTTTGGAAAAATGTACCTTTCGTAATTGGTGCATTTGCTGATTTTGCAGCTAAAAATAAAATAGAAACTGATATTGACTCGTCGTATGCCGAGCTTACAAAGGCAAATTTGTTAGGCTATTTAGGACAAATAGAAGAAGCTAAACCTCTCTATGAATCCATGTTTTTGTATGTAAAAGACCAACCGGGGGTGCTTTATTGTTTTGGAAAAGCGTATTTAGATTCTGCTTTACTACTTTTGGAAGAGTCTGAGTTTA
>DAIUBX010000164.1:0-2026 GCA_036846465.1 Bernardetia sp. | reverse complement strand
TATTCTTAGTGTTCGTTTAATGGTGTATAACAATATGCCTTACATTCGTGAAGCTGTGCGTTGGCTTTCTCGTTGTTTAAAAATGTGTTCTAATTACCAACCTGCTATCAAACTTTTTGAAGATAATGAGGAACTAGAATACGAAATAGAGGATGAATACGAAGATGATTATTAGAGTTGGGGAATGAGAATACAAAATAATGGAGATTGTGAAATGATAAAACTATTCCCTATTTCCTATTTTCTTAAATTCTAATTCTTTTCCTTTAGCAATATCACAAAGAATAATTTTTTTAGGCTCAAATAAAAGAATTTCATAGCAAATTAGTGTTTCTTGACCACTTCCAATGACTAAAAAATCTCCTTGTTTATCATAAATTCCATCTTCATTGGGGCATTTATTATAGATTGCAAAAACTTGATAGTCATTTTTACTTTGTTTTTGCCTAAAAATATCAAAGTCTAAAGTAGAATATATTTTTCGTCCTTCAAAGGTCAGACACAAATTTTTTGTTTCTTGTGCAGTAGTTTCTACTATTTTCCATTTTCCATCCAAATGAAATTTAGGAGTTTTGATTGTTTCTATTCCATCTAAAGAAATACTAAAACTACTAGAATCAGTAGGAAAAAGAGTGTAAGTTTCTTTATATGGGTTCTCACTTTTGTTTTCTAAACAAGAAACACAGAATAATATAGCACCAAAAAAAAGAGCTGTAAAAATAAAATTTTTAGAAAGCATTCTAAAGTATTTTTAATAAAGTAACTAATAAAGTTTAAACAATCTCAAATAATGAACCCTTCGCCTTCTAATAAAAAAATAATAACGGATATATTTTTACCAAAATCTTATCGTTTTTATTATACCATTGGCATTGGTATTATTTTTATGTATTTTCTTGCGCTTCATTCTATGATTAGTTTTGCTCAAGATAGTTTGAACAAAAACAAACAATTATACCCAAGTATAACAAATGATATAAAAAATACCATAAATATACTTTGTAGTGAAAAAATGCAAGGAAGAGGGTATGTTAATAAAGGTGAACAATTGGCTGCAAACTATATTGCAGAACAGTTTGAACAAATAGGATTATTGAAATACAAAAGTAGTTATTTTCAATCATTTAATCTAAAATCTGTAAATACTTTTCCTAAAAAAGTACAATTAAAATCTAAAACTTCTACTTTTAAGACGGGAAAGGATTATTTAGTTGCTTCCTTTTCAAATTCTGGAAAAGGAAAAGTAGGGATTTTGTATTTGGATTCAGCTTTTTTTGAAAGTGACTCTGCTCAAGTAGCATTTCATAAAGTTTCTTTAAAAAAGACTGCTGTCATGTATTCGGATAAATGGACAACAAAAATACAACAAGAAATTCCTGCTTTCTTAGAAAAGATACAAGAAGCAAAGGCAGTCTTTGTCAGAACAGAAAAATTAGTCGGTGTACCTTCTCCTGTTGCCTATTCGAAGCCTTATTTTGAAGTTTTAGATAGTATTTTTCCCGTTTATGCGCCAATTGATTTGATAGACTTAGGAGATTTGAAGGCGACCAAAAAAGATGGAAAAATAGAAACTCTTAAATTCAAAGTAAAAGCAGAGTTTATAGAATCTCAACCTTCTCAAAATGTAATTGGATATATAAAAGGAACAAAAAATCCTAAAAAGGTAATTGTTTTTTCGGCTCATTACGACCATTTGGGTAAAATGGGAAAGGATACTTATTTTGTTGGAGTAAACGATAATGCTTCTGGAGTAGCAATGCTTTTGGAGATGGCAAAATATTATTCAGAAAATCCTCCTGATTATTCAGTAGCTTTTATGGCTTTTGGCTCAGAAGAAATGGGTATTTTAGGTTCTATGTTTTATACTCAAAACCCACTTTTTCCATTAAAGGATATTCAGTTTTTAATCAATTTGGATTTGGTAGGAACAGGTGAAGAAGGTGCAACAGTAGTAAATGCAACCATTTATGAAAAAGAATTTGAGCTTTTGAAAAAAATAAATGCAGAAAAAGACTATTTAAAAGTA
>DAIUBX010000163.1:5907-6728 GCA_036846465.1 Bernardetia sp. | reverse complement strand
AATGTTCTCTATCCAATACTTTCTTAGCATTGTTTAAATCTAACAGGTCTTTTGTTGTAAACTGCCAAGGCAAATCCAAAATAAACTCTAAAAAAGAAAGTGTAATCGAATAATCAGGTGAAGCAGGGTTCATACGAGAAAAACGCTCAACTTCTTTCAAGAAAAAAGTTTTTGTTTCTTCACTCCATTGTTTTTCCTCAGCTCTATTATTAAGACGGTTTAAATCTTTATCATTTTCATCGCCTATTTCATCTTGCAAAGTTTTGATTTGTTGACGAAGAAAATACTCTTTTTGTTGTTGGTCTAAATCCGAATTTGTTTTTTCTTTTATATCACTTTTGAGTTCTAAAAGCTGAATTTCACGGTGCATAATCTTCAAAAGCTGCACAGCTCTATCGATTACTTTTGAGAGTTCAAGAAGTTTTTGTTTTTCCTTTACCTCTACATTTGTATTGGCAGAAAGAAAATTGACTAAGAAATTAGGACTTTCAATGTTTTCTAAAGCAATTTGTGCCTCTGGTGGAATATCCGAACTCAAATGTAAAATCTTAAAAGCTGCTTCTTTTATGGATTCTATGAGTGCTTCTTTTTTACGACCATCATTTTTCTTATTTCCCTTTGGGTCATCTAATGATAAATCAGTCAAATAATTTACTTTTCCAATCAAAAATGGGTCTTCTTGTGTTAGTTCATGAAGCTCAAAACGCTGTTTGCCTTGTACTATAATAGTAGTATTTCCATCAGGCATTACAATTTTCTTAACGATTTTGGCAACTGTTCCAATGAAATGCAAATCTGATTTTTGAGGCTCGTCTTCTCCT
>DAIUBX010000163.1:5550-5897 GCA_036846465.1 Bernardetia sp. | reverse complement strand
CATTGCATATAAGATTCTTCTTTGTACGCTTTTTTTATTAGACGCAATGATTTTTCACGTCCTACGGTAATGGGCATAATAATTCCGGGAAACAAAACCGTATTTCGGACAGGTAAAATATATAATTCTTCTGGCAAATCATCTTCAAGTTGATTAGCAGCATTTTCTAATTCTTCCAAATCTATTTGGGGAATATCTTCTTCTGTGAAAGGCACTTGTATATTTTTCAAAAAATGTATATTGATTTAGTGTATTTGAACATCAAAATTAGAAAGAATGAATATCTATAACAACAAAAAAATGTCAGATTGGCAGTATTTGTCTAAAATTTTAACTACTACAAACTG
>DAIUBX010000163.1:0-5540 GCA_036846465.1 Bernardetia sp. | reverse complement strand
TTAAATTTATTATTTTCTTTTCTTTTGAGTTTTTTTTAAATTTCTTTTTGTTTTGGTTTTATTATGGAAAATTGTCATTAATTGTTATAAATTAAAAAATCCATTCTTATGGCTATAAGAACAATCAAGAACAATCAAAAACAGTCAAAACTGGTTTCGTCTATAAGTCTTTCGCAAGTCATGTACCAAGCCTAGTTTTATAATTTTTAGTAGAAAATTAGGGCAGAATGGCAGAATTAGTTTTTTTGTAGCCTATCTAACTCCGACAGTAACTTTCAGCTATAGTTTTTTAGCAATTCGAAGTTTTGCACTTCTAGCTCTTGGGTTTTGTTCGATTTCTTCTTTTGATGCCGTAATTGGTTTTCTATTCACAGCTTCAAAGGGTTTTATAATATTTCCATAAAAATCCTTTTCTACTTCGCCATGAAATTTTCCCATTTGAATAATTTTTTTGAGTGGTCGGTCTTCCAACGAATGATAAGACATAACGACCAAACGCCCATCGGTTTTCAACACTTCGGCACATTGTAAAAGCATATCTTCCAATGATTCCATTTCTTGATTTACTTCGATACGCAAGGCTTGGAAGGCTTGTGCATAATATTTGAATTCTTGTCTTTTTGGTGCAATACGCTCTAAAATCGTCTTAAATTCGGTTGTCGTTTCGATGGTTTTATTGATTCTTGAAGCTACAACTGTTTTGGCAAGAGTCTTAGCATTTTTTATCTCTCCATAAATTCCGAAAAGTTTATGTAATTCGGCTTCTCCATATTCATTCAAAATATCTTTTGCCGTTTGGCTCATCGAAGTATCCATTCGCATATCCAAATCAGCATCAAAACGAGTAGAGAATCCTCGTGTAGGCTCATCTATTTGATGCGAAGAAATACCCAAATCTGCTAAAATTCCATCTACTTTTTCGACTTTATACATTCTTAAATATTTAGCTAAATATCTAAAATTTGCTTTCAAGAATATAAATTTTGAAGGATTTTCAAGTATATTTGCTGTTTTGGCTAGTTCTTTTGCCTGTTCTTGAGCGTCTGTGTCTTGGTCAAAAGCATAGAGTTTTCCTGTGGTTAGTTTTTCTAAAATTGCTCGGCTGTGTCCTCCTCCTCCAAAAGTAAGATCGACATACATTCCATTTTCTTTTATATCCAATGCTTCTATACATTCTGAAAGCATTACGGGATTGTGATAAGTAGATTCCATTTTTTGGATTAAATAAGTTTTGGTTTTTTAATAATTACCTTAAATTCTTCAGCTTCTTTATCGTTAATAAATTCAATATCTGGGTAAATTTGCAGACATCGTACAATTCCACTTCCTATTCCTTTATAATTCAATACATCCATAGCAAAAGAATCCAAAACTGGATTTCGTTTTTTGCGTATTCCTCTCTTTATTTTTTGTTCGTCCAAATTATTAGGCAAAGTTCCGGGGCTAATAATTTCTATTCTATCTAAAAAAATAAAAATTTTGATAGTGTCATTGATAAAATAATCTCTATGAATGAGTGCATTAGTTAGTAATTCTTGAATGACAATTTCTGGAATTTCGGAAATACCAACACTATTAAAAGATTGTCCTGCTTGTAGTTTGGTAAGCGAATTTATGATAAAAGAATAGCCACTTTCATATTGTTGAACTAGCGTACCTCTAAAATTATCACTACTCCAATATTCAGTTTCCCATTTGTTGTAGCCTTTAAACCAAACAGCAGAAATAAAAAAAGGAAGGCTATTTTTGTAAGGAAATTTACTAAATAATAATGCTCCTGCAAGATTTAATTTTCCATCTTTTGCTAAAGACATATTTTCCAAATACTGTCCCAAATTTTCTTTTTCAAATTCTGACTTGTATTTTTTGATAAAAAATGCTTCAAATTTATCTATATCTATGTCTTTATAAGTGCTATTTTGTAAAATTATTTCTTCTGCATACATAGATTCACTACTTTGCAAAAGTCTTCGAAGTTCATTTTTACTTGTAACTTTTCGCTTATCAGAACCATTTTTTGTAAAAATAATTCCATCTTTATCCATATACGGCTTATCCAAACCTTTTGGAATAGTCGCAATAATCATTTTTTTTCCATCAATGTCAAAAGTTTGAGTTTGAATAGAAATAGGACTTTTTACGTGTTCGTTGGCTGCTGTTGTAAGTAAACTATTTATTCTTTGAATATCTTGAAATGAAAGCCCTATAATTTCTCCTGTTTTATCATCTATTCCAATTAATAGCTTTCCTCCTTCACTGTTCGAAAAAGCAACCATTTCTTGTGCAATACTTGTCGCATTTTTTACATCTTGTTTGAACTGAACAAAACTTGTTTCTCCTTGAATTATAAGTTCTAGTATTTCTTTGTTTTCCATTTATTCCTTATTTTTTTTTAAATCCTTATACTAAAAAGTAGCTATTTCGTTTTGTGTATAAATCGCAAACTAAAGTTTACGTTACATTATTTCTCACTCTAAAGAGTAAGCTACATTTAACTACATTATGAAAAACTTCATTTTACATTTGACTGCAAAGATAAGACTATTTGCTTTAGTATTTATTTCTATTCCGATTTGTTTTTCTTGCAATTCAAAATCTGAAAATCAAAAAGAAGACAAACTAAAGACCGAAACAGATTCTATAACAAATCCTATAAACTCAAATTATACTGTAAAATCTGATAGCAATAAAGTAGAAAAAGAAGATAAAAATGATCCTTATTACGATGGAGAATATGAAGGTTGGGTTTCTGATTCTAACTACAAAGAACCAAAAGAAATCATTCCTACATTCACAGCTAGAGAAGTAGATAAGAAAATAAATTGGAAAGTTTTTGAAGAAGGATTAGAATATGCCGAATTTGATGCACCTATAAAATCAAATATTGCTGATAGTAAAATTTCTGTTTTGAAAATAAATATAAAATTTTTCAAGTTAGATTTGATTTCTTCTTTAGAAAATGTTTCTAAAAATTCATACGATAAAAAAGGTTCTAAAACAGCTCCCAAATGGGCAAAAGCTGAGAAATTGATTGCTGCTTTTAATGCTTCTATGTTTCAAATGGACGGAATGAGTGCAGGTTATATGAAGGATTTTGATTTTATCAACAATCCTACTTTTACAGAAAAATACAATCCTATTGCAGCTTTTAATTTAAAAGAAGAGGCAAAAAACAAGAATTTACCCGAATTTCAGATTATTGATAAAGACAATGTGTGTGGAAATTGGGAAGAAACTATCAAGAATTATAATACACTCATTCAGAATTTACGATTAGTAGATTGTAATCAAAAAAACCGTTGGGGAAATCAAAAACGCTATTGGAGTATGGTTGTTTTGGCAGAGGATATGAATTCGAATGTTCTTTTTATTCATACTCGTTCGCCTTACAATGTTGAGACCTATAATAATATGCTTTTACAATCAGAACTTAATATCAAGAAAATAATGTATTTAGAAGGATGGTCTAAAACTTCATTTTTTATAAAATATGGTGACAGTGTAATTTCAAAACAGGGAAGTTATGAAACTGATTTTAATTTGGATGATGACAATCATCGTTTTTGGGACATTCCAAATGTACTTGGCATTCGAAAACGATAGTTTTGATTTCAACTGAACCGTTTGATTAGATTTGATTAAACGATTCAGTTGAAACACTAAAAATTTACATTTTATCAGCAGCTTTCATAATCAAAAGAGGACTTTCTGAATGATATGCCATTTTTTTGGTAACACTATGACCAAAAAGACGCTGTAAAAAATCACGTTCACGACGAAGCATTACCAAAAGAGTAAGAGGATTTTCTTCAATATATTCCAATAAAGCATCTTCTACTTTTTGATCTTCTTTTTTAGGAATAACTTTAAAACTGACATAATTATCGTCCGTTCCTATTTCTGTATAAGTTCTCCCAAAGGCTTGAAATTTGGCATTTGTTTCAGAATCCTGTTCTATATGAATACATTCTAATTTTGCTTTGAAATCCGTAGCTAATCCTTTTAGATGATTCAGAACACCTTTGTCATCTGCAATAAGTGAAGTTGCATAAACAATTCGCTCATACGTTCCTTTTTGACTTTCTTCAGGAACAATAACCACAGGGCAAGAAGCATCATTAATAATTTTGGCTGCCACACTACCCAAAAAAACCTCTGTCAGTCCACTTGCTCCTTTTGTACCCATTACAATCAAATCTGATTCATACTTTTCAGAATAAAAGAGAATGCGCTGCATTGGGTCGCCATCTACTACCAAATGTTCAAAATCCAAATCTGGTTCAGTTTCTTTTAATCGCATCACAACCTGATACATATTATCTTCAGCTTCTTGTTTTCCAAGATCAATCAGTTTTTTCTTTCCTGTAAAACTACCACCACCCATTTGAGGAGGCTGATAAGAATGAAAAACGATAATTTGTGATTCTGATGTCTTAGCAAGTTCAATTGCATGACGGAGTGCTTGTAATGAATTTTCTGAAAAATCTAAAGGAACAAAGATAGTTTGCATGAAAATAAATTTAGAATTTAGAAGGTAGATTTTAGAAGCTCAATTTCAAACTTAGTTTAAAATTTGTACTTCTACTTAATGGTTATATCAAAAATATGTACTACAAAGTTACTAATAATATCACTTTCTTAATCATAAAATTGTCTATTCATAATCATTTTGTCTAAGAACTCTTTTTTCCTAATCCTCAACATGTAACTTTGTAACTTCTTTTTTAAACCTAATTTCACACAAAAAACACAAAATTTGCTTTGGAACAATTCATAGAATCTTTTCTGACCTATTTTTTTTCTCACAAACTAGAACTTTTTGCAGCTCTTACAGGACTTATCTGTGTTTGGCTCAATACAAGAAACAATCACTGGGGTTGGTTTTTTGGAATTTTGAGTGTTGTTCCGTATATCTATATTTTTCTTGAAGCAGGTTTGTATGGAGATTCTATTTTGAGTGCTTTTTATTTTGTAGTAAGTATTTGGGGTTGGTATCATTGGCTTTTTGGAGGAGGAAATAAAACAAAAAAACAAAAAAATATATCATCAGAATCTTCTATTTTGGGGAAAAATGTAATAGAAGAATTAAACGCTGAAAATTTCTATGAAGACAAAACAAGCAATAAAGAAAACGAAAACACAGAACTGCCTATTACTCAAATGTCTATCAATTTTTGGATAATCAGCATGGTTGTTGGAATTTTTGGGACAATAGGCTTAGGAGCTTGGTTTTCTACTTTACCCAATGCAACTGTACCTTATTTTGATGCTTTCACGACTGCATTTAGTGTAGTCGGACAGTTTCAACTTGCCAAACGTTGGATAGAAAACTGGATTTTTTGGTTTGTGATTGATGTCGTTTGTGTAGGAATTTATTATTACAAAGAGCTTTATTTTACGACAGGATTATATGCTGTATTCTTAGTTTTGGCTGTTTTGGGATATTTTGAATGGAAGAAAAAAATGAATGCTAGTATAAATACATAAAACTGATTTATTCTATACGCTTTTTGTTTTGTTAAGATTGTGCTTTTATCGGA
>DAIUBX010000162.1:1241-6729 GCA_036846465.1 Bernardetia sp. | reverse complement strand
CTTTAAAATCAATAAAATGATTTTGAAGGCTTTTTTTGTGGAAAAGAGTTTGGAAGGATTAGTGTTTCACTGATAATAGGAAACTTTATGAAACAGTATCCATAAAAATTATTTATGAGCTAGTTTTGTGTTTATCGAAAAAATGAATATATCCATTGTAGATATGTTTATTTTTTAGTACTTTGGCTCTTGTTATTGTTTTTCTGTTGTTTTTTCTATTACTACTTTGAAATCAGCTTTTTGTAAAAATATGCTATATTCTGCCATTCAAAAAATAACTACTAATTCTGCCCTAGTGGTTATTTTCTTGTGTGTATTAAATTTTGCTTTTGCCCAATCTGTACCCAAAATTCTATTACAAGATGCAAATAAAGAATATGTCATCACAAACCAATTAGGTCTATATGAAGAAATAATAGATGATTCAAATCAAACAGAAAGTATAGAAACAATTCAAAATAAAGAATTTAAGGTAGTAGGAAAAGATATTGTTACACTTAATAAAGGAAGTCACATAGTATGGGTCAAAATTCCTTTTGAAAACAATTCTGAACTCAAAAAATGGTATTTGGAGATAGGAAATGGGCTTGCTGATATTGATGTATTTATTCCAATAGAAAATACTGATACAAATACTTTCAAAAAGACTTCTTTAGGTTTTTCTTTGCCTTTCGAAAAGCGATTTATTCAAACAAATGTATTTTTAATTCCTCTTGAGTTACAAAAGAATCAAACAACAACTATTTATTTACGTATAGAAAGTGATTACTTTCAAGCTCCTTTTCGTATTGCTCCTATTGAATATTATTTAGAAAGAGATCATAAAGTAGATTTAGCTGAAGGGATTTACTACGGCTTTGTGATTGTAATGGTGTTGTATAATTTATTTATTTTCTTAACGATTAGAGAAAGAGGGTATTTATACTATTTGATTTATTTATTTTTTCTTGGTTTGGCTATGGCACAACTAAGAGGTCATGTATTTGAGTTTTTATGGTTTGATACACCTTCTTTAAATCAATATGCACCTGTTATTCACTCTTTGTCAGGAATATTTGCGAGCTTATTCTTGATTGATTTTCTTAATACAAAGAAAAACTCTCGCTTTTTTCATGTTTCTTTACAAATTGTAATAGCTATATTTTCATTAGGACTAATTATAAGTTTATTCGGATTCAAGGCGATTGCATCAGCTATCAATCAAGTAATTGCAGGACTCTCAGTCATAAATGCTATTATAGCAGCCGTCTATATTTACTACAAAGGTTATAAACCAGCTAAGTATATTATTGTAGGTTGGTCATTTTATTTAATAGGTACACTTTTATTTGTATTGGCTGGAGCAGAAATAATACCTTATACCGATTTTACTTCTAGTGGAATTTTATTTGGTTCGGCAATAGAAATGGTATTGCTTTCGGTTGCATTAGCAGCAAAAATAGATTTTTACAAAAAAGGACAAGAAAAACTACAAAAGGAAGTATTAAAAGCATCCGAAAAACATAGAGAGTTTGTAGAGAATCAAAATAAACGACTAGAGGAACGAGTCGTAGAGCGAACAGAAGAATTAAATGTAGTTAATGAAGAACTCTCTGTAAACCTTGAGCGACTGCACGAACAAAATCTAGTTATTGAGAAAAAAAATCAAGACATTACTTCAAGTATAACGTATGCCAAGCGCATACAGGATGCAATGCTTCCTAGTTTGGAAGAAATCAAATCTATTTTTCCTCATTCTTTTGTGTTTTTTAAACTCAAGGATATTGTTTCAGGAGATTTTTATTATTTTAAAAGGGTTAATCAAAAAGTAATTATTGGTGCTATCGATTGTACAGGTCATGGTGTTCCTGGGGCTTTTATGTCCTTGATTGGAAATGATTTATTGAATGAAATTGTAGAGAATAAATCTGTAACAGAGGCTTCTCATGTCTTAGATAAACTAAATGAAGGTGTCATAAAAGCATTACGCCAAACAGATACACAGGTAAGAGATGGAATGGATGCAGCCATTTGTGTGTATGATTTGGAAACAAAAGTTTTGGAATATGCAGGAGCAAAAAATCCACTTGTTTATATAGAAAACGGAGAAGTAAAAGTAATAAAAGCAGACCGACAATCTATTGGAGGAAGTCTTATCAAAAATCAATTCAATAAAAAACCTTTTACTACACATGCTTTAGATTTAAAACAACGTCCGAATATATCTTTCTATTTGTTTACAGATGGTTTTCAAGACCAATTTGGAGGAGAAGATAATAAAAAATTTACGACGAAAAGACTTAGAGAAATGCTATTAGAAGCCTCAAAACTACCCTTTTCGGAGCAAGAACACTATCTAAAAATAACTCTTAAAGATTGGACAAAAAACAACAAGTATCAACAAATTGATGATATTCTTATGTTTGGTTTTAAACTTTAATTTTATCTAAAAAATAAGCCTAAATATTTGGTATCATTTTGATTTCAATTATACATTTTTAGTAAATTGAGGTTTCACAAAAAGCACACTAACTATTTTTTTACTACACTGCCTTGAGAAAAATTTATTATAAAATGCTTTTAGCTTTTTTAGTATAGAAAAAAGAAAAAATACTATTTTTATGGTAGTAATCGCTTTATTGTGTCTATCTACTTCTGCTTTAGAAGATTCTATAAGAGCTTATACCATTATAGATAAAAAGGTATATTTAGAGAAGAAAATGTAAAGCCACAAACGATAGAAGAAGTACAAAAAAGTAAATTTATAATAGAGGGAAAAGGAACAGGACAGAGAGAAATATATTTGATTGAAATCAATACTTTTTACACTTTTTTTAGTAAATTAGCTACTTACAAACTAGCTACTAATACTACTTACAAATACTACCATTGGAGGATATTTATTATAAATACAATTCTGATTCTGTTTTGAATAAAAAAACAAAATTTATTTCTGTTTTCTTATTTATGATAGGCTTTTTTGTATGCCTTTCTGATTCTGCCTTTTCTCAAGGTATTTCTCTTATACAATTAGATAATGCAATAAAATCTTATTCGATAGCCAATAGAATCGGAATTTTTAAAGAAGAATTAAATAAAAAAGAAAGTATAGAAACGATACAAAATGTGGATTTTGTGATAGAAGCAAATCAGTTTATAAACCTTAATGGAAAAAATCAAAAAATTTGGCTCAAAATACCATTAAAAAATACAACAGATTTAGAAAAATGGTATTTAGAAGTAGGAAGTGGAAGAGCAGATGTTGATATTTTTATTCCTCAATCTGATAACATCTATAAAAAAATAGAACTTGGGTACAGCAAATCTTTTACTGATAGAATATTACAAACCGACCGTTTCATAATTCCTATTGAGTTAGAAAAAGGAAATTCAACAACAATATATGTAAGTATAGAAAGTAATTATTTTCAAGCTCCTATTCATATTGCACCTTGGGAATACTATTTTGAAAGAGATCATAAAGTAGATTTGGCTGAAGGAATGTATTATGGGTTTATTTTAGTTATGTTCCTTTATAATCTTTTTCTCTATTTTACATTGAGAGAAAAAGGATATTTATATTATGTTATTTATTTGCTCTTTCTAGGCTTAGGAATTGCTCAATTACGAGGGCATAGTTTTGAGTTTTTATGGGGAAATCAGCCTTGGGTAAATGATTATGACCCTATTATTTATTCTATTTCAAGCATTTTTGCCAATCTATTCTTTATAGATTTTCTTCATACTAGAAATAATTCTTTAGTATTTCATCGTATTTTACAAGGTCTGGTAATTTTGAGTATTGTTCCAATTTTTGTAGCATTATTTGGAAATAAAGCATTGAGTTCTACCTTCAATCAAATATTACTTGGGATTTCTTGTATTAATGGTCTAGTAGCAGCCTTTTACATTTACTACAAAGGATACAAACCAGCCAAATACATGATTGTGGCTTGGTCGTCTTATTTGATAGGATTATTTATTTTTATACTAGCAGGAGCAGGAGTTATTGCTTATAATGATTTTACTTCAAGTGGTCTTTTGATTGGTTCTGCTATCGAAGTGGTTGTTCTTTCTGTTGCTTTGGCTGCCAAAATAGATTTTTACAAAAAGAATCAGGCAAAAATGCAAGCCAAGATGCTCAAAACGTCTGAAGAACATAGAGAATTTGTAGAAACTCAAAATAAACGTTTAGAAGACCGAGTAGTAGAACGTACAGAAGAATTAAATGTAGTCAATGAAGAGCTTTCTGTAAACCTAGAACGTTTGCATGAGCAAAACTTAGTCATTGAAAAGAAGAACCAAGATATTACAGCAAGTATAAATTATGCAAAACGCATTCAACAAGCTATGCTTCCTAGTTTGGAAGCAATAGAAAGTGTTTTTCCTAATTCTTTTGTGTTTTTTGAACCTAGAGATATTGTTTCGGGAGACTTTTATTATTTCAAACAAATTAATAAAAAAATAATTATTGGTGCAATTGATTGTACAGGTCATGGAGTTCCAGGTGCTTTTATGTCTTTGATTGGAAATGACTTATTAAACGAAATTATTGAATCAAAATCTGTTATAAAGGCTTCTCATATTTTGGATAGATTAGATGAAGGTATTACAAAAGTTCTTCGTCAAACAGATACACAAATACGGGATGGAATGGATGCCTCTTTTTGTGTTTATGATATAGAAAATCAAACGATGGAGTATGCAGGAGCTAGAAACCCTCTTATTTATATAGAAGGTGGAGAACTAAAAACTATAAAAGCTGACAGACAATCTGTGGGTGGAAATCTTGTCAAAAATCAATTCCAAAGAAAACCATTTACTACACATACCTTACAAATTAAAGAAAAAACAAATTTTTATCTATTTACAGATGGTTTTCAAGACCAATTTGGAGGAAAGCAGGATAAAAAATTTACAATAAAACAGTTTAGAAAGGTGCTTTTAGAGGCTTCAAAGCTGCCTTTTTCAGAACAAAAAGAATTTTTAAGAAATACACTCAAAAACTGGGTGGGTTATACCAACCGACAAATTGATGATATTTTGGTCTTTGGATTTGAAATAGATACAAGCAATTCATAGAAATTGAAGAATAATTAAAACACACACAAATAAATGCTCTTAGATTTAACAGACAAAATAGCTTTAGTAGCAGGAAGTACACAAGGAATTGGACTCGCAACAGCTCATCTTTTTGCTCAAAGTGGTGCAACAGTAATTCTCTTAGCAAGAAATGAAGCAAAATTAAAAGAAGTCATGACAGAGCTTCCAGCACCCAAAAACCAAAAACATGGTTATTTGGTGGCTGACTTTTCGTCTCCCAAAACATTACAAGATGCTTTGAGTGATGCACACAAAGCAGGAACTTTTGAAGGCGCACATATTTTGGTCAATAATACAGGAGGTCCTCCCCCAAATAAAGCCCATGAAGCTTCTTTGCAATCGTTTAGAGATGCTTTTGAGCAGCATCTTATTTGTAATCAAATATTGGTACAAGCTCTTTTTCCAT
>DAIUBX010000162.1:0-1231 GCA_036846465.1 Bernardetia sp. | reverse complement strand
CCATTTATGAAAAAGGAAGGGTTTGGAAGAATTATCAATGTCATTTCTACAAGTGTAAAACAGCCGATTGATAATTTGGGTGTTTCTAATACGATACGTGCAGCCGTTGCAAACTGGGCAAAAACACTTTCGTTTGAATTGGCACAATATGGAATTACAGTCAATAATGTTTTACCAGGAATGACTTCTACCTCAAGGTTAGATGCTATTATAAGTAATACAGCTAATATTTCAGAAGAAACTGCCATTCATCAATTAAAATCAACTATTCCAGCCTATCGTTTTGCAGAAGCTGAAGAAATCGCAAATGCAATTTTATTTTTAGCATCAAATAAAGCAAGTTATATAAATGGAATTAATCTTCCTGTGGATGGTGGAAGAACAAGAAATTTATAAATCTTTCCTTTTTAAGAGGTTAAAATGGAGATAAAGTTTCTCCATTTTTTCTTTTAACAACTTAATAGATTACTTTTCCTCAAATCGCATATTTAAGAATGAAGAGCGATGAATTTATTAATATTCTCATCAGTCAATATTTTTACATTTTCTGTAATTTTTTCGATAGTCCAGTCCCACCATTTTATTTTTAATAAAGCCTCAATTTGAGCATCTGAAAATTGTTTTCGAATTAATTTTGCAGGATTTCCTCCCACAATACTATACGGTTCTACATCGCTAGTTACTGTCGAATTGGCTGCTATAATTGCACCGTTGCCTATTTTTATTCCAGCCATAAGAGTTGCATTATATCCAATCCAAACATCATTTTGAATTTCTAAATCTCCTTTGTAAGGATAGGTTTTTCCGTCCATTGCACCTGCCCAATCTTTTCCAAAAATAGCAAAAGGATACGAGCTAACGGCTTTTGTGAGGTGATTTGCGCCATTCATAATGAATTTTGCATCAGAGGCAATCATACAAAACTTACCAATGATGAGTTTGTCGCCACTAAAATCAAACAAATATTTTACATTCTTTTCAAAATTATTGGCATCTTCAAAATCATCATAATAGGTATAATCGCCAACAATTATATTGGGGTTTTTGATAATATTCTTTAAAAAGCAAAGTCTTTCATAACCTTCTAAAGGAAAAGTGGTATTTTTATTTGGTATATTTAGTTTCATTTGATAAAGTTTAGTTTTTGGTAATGTAAAAATAAATAATCTGAAATGCTCAAAAAAAGAATTCTAGTTATTATTCCTGTTTTATTTTGTTTTGCTAGTATTAT
>DAIUBX010000161.1:0-6732 GCA_036846465.1 Bernardetia sp. | reverse complement strand
AACGAACTCAAAAAAGCTCTTCAAAGCCTAAAAATAGAAAATATAGAAACTAAATGGCTCAACCACGATGCGATGTTACAAATTACTTCTTTTGGTAAAAAATGGAAAAGTAATGAGCAAAATGAGGAAAATGAAAACAATGCTTTAGAAATAAATACTATTCATAATCCTGTTTTGTATCGATATTATAATGAGGGAAGTTGGGATGTGTATTAGAATCAATTTTGTAGCTTAGGAATGAGAATTAATTCAAGTGTTATTACTAAATTTATGTGCCACAGAACACAGTTTTAGAAGCTACAGAATTTTTATACTACTTTTTACCAAAATATAAAATAAAAGAATCCAAGCCAATGACATAAAGATAAAAAAATGCCAATCCGTATAGTAATTTTTAAGTGTTTCTGGGCTGTCTACTTTATACGATATTTCGATACTATCTCCTACTGTAAAAAATTTTTGAGCGATTACATCTACTTGAACTTTACGAATATATTCTTTGTCATCATATACATGTTTTACCTTAAGCTGTTGAGTTTTAACATTGTTAGAATTATTATTTTTTCCTTGATTTACCACCAAAACTTTTTCAATTTTTAGGTCAAAAAGTAAGGAATATATAGGTTCTGAATTAATAAGACTGAGGGATATGAAAAATATTCCAAACAATGAAAATATTATGTACGAAAAAAGAGGATTTTTAATATTCATTATTCTACCTTCTTGTTAGTGTTCCAAAAATGAAAAAGTTGTTGGTGTGTTTTTAATCATGTGTGTTCGTTTCCTTAGAAGCGTTATTTTTGTACGAATAACGCTTCTGAGGAAGCGTTTTATTCAGTTCTAAGGAACTGAATACACAAATTTAGCTAAATTTTATTTTTATGAACATGCCCTCAATATAAATATTATTCCAGTCTTAGCACAAATATTTTTTTGTATTTTCGTAATTTATAATATAAAAAATTATTAATCATCTCACACAATGAAATCATATCAAAAAACAGTATTTTTTGCTTTTTTATTCTTGCTTTTCAGTTTTCCTATTTCTGCTCAAAATACGTTTTTGATAAAAGGAAAAGTAATAGATTCGGAAACAAAAGAACTTTTGCCTTTTGCTTCTATTGGAATTGAAGGAACAAGCGTAGGAACGGCAAGTAATTCGGCTGGTTATTTTGAGTTTAGGCTAAATTCTAATTGGCTAGATGAGAGAAAAAATAAGTTTATTGTTTGTTCTTTTGTCGGTTATCAATCGTTTAAAATTACCGTTTCGGAAGCCTATCTCTATTCTCAAAAAAATCAATTAGTTTTCGAATTAAAACCGTCCGAATCGCTCAAAGAAGTTACTATTAGCTCAAAAGGAATTCCGAAAGTAGATAAAATAATGAAACAAGTCATTAAAAATTTACCTAAAAACTACCCACAAACTCCCTACAATGCAGATTTTTTTTATAGAGAATATTTGAAAGATTCGACAGTCTATGTACGTTTGGTAGAGGCTGCACTTCACGTTTATGATAAAAGAAGTTATGTTCCGATTATCTATAATTACAAAAATAAAGCAACTGGCAGAATAGAAATTAAGAATTTAGAAGAAGACTATTTTGCACAAGTAAAAGAGCGAAGAGCATCGTATGATTATTCGAAGTCAAAAATAAATAATTTTTTTATTGATGTAGAATATGGCACAAAATATAATTGGATTCGAAAAAATCAATTTATTTTTGATGAAGAAATGTATGAAAGATTTGATTATGAATTAATAAATCTGACTTCATTAGCAGGAAAAACAGTTTATGAAATTGCTTTTTCGTATAATGGAACGATTGATAGATTCCGAAAACTCAAAGGAAAATTATTTGTCAATGAAGAAGATTTTGCAGTGCTTCAACTTCATTTTTCTTACTTGCCAATCGGAACAATGGGAGGATACAATGCTAAAGAACGCTATGGATACAACATTTACCTAGAAAATGAAGAGCATTTTTATTTCCAAAAATACGGAGAAAAGGATAAAGAAAGGTATTTAGTAAGTTATCAAAGTTTGCGTTCGACGGAAAAATATTATGAAAGTTCAGAAGCCTTTGAAGAATCGGTTTCGGAATATTTTGTCGAACAACTAACAGTCAATGTAAACCTAGAAAATCCTGTTTCACAAGAATTACAAGAAGATTCGAAGCTAAAAGAAATTACTTATAATCCTGTTTTTTGGGAAAACTATACTATTTTGGCAGATTCTCCTTTGAATATAAAAATCAAAGCCGACTTAGAAAAACGACAGTCTTTAGAAAAACAGTTTGAAATAGGAAAATAATAAAAAAGGAAGAATGCCTATCAAAAAGGATAAAAGTAGTGTCGGAAGGAATGGTTGTTTCTTAAATCCAAAATAAACACCAAAACCAAAACCGACACTAGCCAAAATTTCATTTGCCAAAAATAAAATCCAACTTATCTGACCCAAATAAAAATTGATAGGTATTCGTAATAATAAGGCTAAGAAAAAAAAACCAAAAGGAATAACTAAGAGAAGTATCCAAGTCAGAATCAAGATTTTATTTACAGAGCTAGAAGTCATAATTGTTTTAATTTTAACGATATTCTCTTATAGTCTATTATCTAATTCTCATTTACCATTAATAATTCACAATTTCTTATTACTCTTCCCAAATAACTTTTCCATCTAAACCTAAATAAGTAATTTTCCCAGCACGTTCTAAGCGAATAATGTAGCCTTGAATATATTGACGAGCTTCAAAAGAAGGTTTCAAAATCCATTTTCCATCTAAATTTGCATAGCCATAAGCACCACTTGTAACTAAAAGCGTAGAAGTTGGTAAGACAGAAACGGCTTCATAACGTGTAGGAGAAACAAAATTTCCACTTTCATTTATCATCAGCCAATAGCCATCATCAACCTTTTCAAAACCTAAATCGACAATCGTTTCTCCGTATTTGGTCTTGATTTTTCTATTTTTCTTATGTTTTAATTGATAATTTCGCATTGCTGTTGCAGAAAAATTCAAACGAACTGTATCAGGACTTTCCGTCGAACGTCGTAAAAGTTGGTATTTTTCGCCTGTTTTTACAAAAGCAATTCCATTTCTGAATTGTGTCAAACTATCAAAATAAGAAGGATAAAGTGTTTTTCCATCTTTTTTGATATGAATAAAACCTTTTTCAGTTTCGATTCCAATGACTCCATTTTCAAAATTTCCTATTGGATTTACAGTTGTGTAAGGTAATTTTGAAATTCTTTTTCCTGCTTTATCTATCAAAAAATTCTCTCCGATTGCCATTCCTTCTCCAAAATTACTTCCAGAAGTATAAGCCGATTTGATGACAACTTCGCCTTTTTCATTGATATACGACCATTTTGTACCTGCTCTTGACAAATCTACTTTTGCCATATTATCCGAAAATGGAAATGCTTTGTAATACGCAAAATCAATTACTTTTTTGCCGTTTTCATCTAAATAGCCAAAAAGTTGTTTGTCTTTCGATTTGTCATTTTGCTGAACTGCTATTTTTCCCTCTGACAAAATTCCGATTTCTAAATAGTCAGTTTTTAAGATTGTATTTCCTTTATCATCAATGATTCCATAAAGCATTTGTTTAGGATTTTTTGGGTCTTTTATACCCACTTTTGCCCAAGATGATTTGCCTACTTTTCCAAATTCTTCTATAAAATCATAAGAAGGATTTACTAAAAATGTTTCTGAATTTGCCTCTGTTTTGATTCCAAATTTTCCTCCTTGATTGACAATAATCAAATTTTTATTTGGATTTTCGTCAAGAAAATTTCCTTTTTTGTCTAAATAAGAAACGACAGAAGAATCTAAAAATACCTCAATTAGAGCCTGTTTCGTATTCGGTTTCTGTAAATATTTGACAGAAGAATAACGCAACGGCACAACCGTTTTGCCAAAAGGATTGATTACACCCCAATTATTTTTTTGTTTGACAAAAGAAAGTGTATCATTTCGGTTATCCATGCCGATAAAATCATATTCGAAGGGAATAATCGTATTATTGTGTCTATCAATAGTTCCGTATTTACGATTAGCCTTTTGAGCAACTGTTACGGCATCTTTTACCTCATAAATTCCATAAAAATTAGTTACTTTCGAAAATTCTAAAGGCAAAACCTGTTTTCCTTCGTGGTTGATATAACCAATTAAATGACCATTTTTTACCTCTGAAATTCCTTTTTTAGCAAAATAAATGTCTGAAAAATTATTTTCAATTGCATCATACAAAGGCTCAACGATTACTTGTCCTGTTTTATCAGCATAACCAACTTTATTATTTTCTTCTATCAAAACAAGTTCTTGATTATCTGCTGTATTGGGTTCAAAAATTTCTGTTCCAAAATCCAAGTTCCATTTATTTTGATGATTCCGTTTTTCTTATAGAAAGCGTTTTTGTTTCCATAGCCATCTTCTTCTGTGTAGCGTTCCGAACTTACTTTTGCCATTCCATTTCTGACTTCACCAATAAAATCTGCCTTGATAGAAGGTTCTAAAATAATTTTAGGAATATTGTTTTTTGATTCTAAAAATCCCCACAAATTATTTTTTCTAATAATGGCTACATTTTCAGAAAACGTACTAATATATTGAAATTCAAAAGGTAAAAGAGGTTTGTTTTGCGTGTCAATAATTCCCCACTTTCCGTCTTTTCTAGCTCTAATAACTCCATTTTCGATGCTTAGTTTTTCGTATTGAGGCGCAATCAAAATTTTTCCTTTTATGTCGGTTACGCCTACTTTTTTGTCTTTTACGATAAGAGCGATTCCATTTTCAAAATTGCCAATGTATTCATATTCTGGAATCAAAATTGATTTTCCTTCCTTATCAATGAGTTTGAAGTTATCTCCAATTTGTGCCTTTGCTACTCCATTTTCAAAAGGAAATATATACGAATACGTTGGAGGTAAAATTACTTGTCCTTTTTCGTCCATTAATCCATATTTTCCACCTGCTTTTATAGGCAAACGATTTTCAGAAAAATAAGTCATTGAATCAATCGTAGTTCCTGCAATCTGCGTAACTAATAGCCCTGCTTTTGTCAGAATGGCATTTTCTTTTGTGCTGTCTGCATACGCTCGTGCTACATCTGCCGTTCTGAAATCAGCTAATTCTACATAAAAAAGTTTATTCTGACTAATGAGTTTTCCGTTTTTGTGGTCAATGAGTGCAGCAGCCGAAAGACTACCATTTACATTATTTCTTCCTAGCGTAAATCCTGCAATCGGTTCTACCGAAATGACATCAAAGCCTTCTTTGAAAGCTGGTTCACGTTGTTTGTTGAGTAAATGCCATTTTTTTGTAGTTGGGTTTTGAAACCAGCGATACTCTGTCGAAAGTCGGTTGGCTAGTTGTGCCGTAAAAACTTCGGGTTTGTCTAGTTTTGAATAATTGGAAGGTAAAGTAGGGAAAGAAGGAAAAACAGTTTCTTTCTTTTTATTGTTTGCTTTATCAAATTCTAAAACGGTTATTTTTTCATTTTGGTACGCAAAAACGACTGTTTCATTTTTCTTAGGAATAAAAATATCAATTCCTGTATAAATTGGATTTAAGATTAATTTTCCACTTTTATCAATGATGCCGTCGCCTTGTGGTGTCGTTACTTTTGTGAAGGGAGAATATGCTGTAAAATCATAAACTAAATCAAAATCTTGATTCAAAATTTTCTTTCCATTGGTATCTAAAATTGACCATTTATTCTGGGCATTTTTTCCTACAAAAAGGACATTTTGAAGATTATAAATTTGTGTGTAAGTAGGCTGTAAAATGAATTTTGCGTCTTTGTCCATTACACCACAATTTCCATTTTTACAGGCAGTAATGCGTATTTCGTTTTTCTTAGTTGAATTATTTTCAATTTCTACCACTTCAAAAAATGAATATTCGGCTTCTGTAATTTCTTTTTTTGCTTTCAAATCGTACAAAGACCATTCTGCTGTAGGCGATTTTAACGCCAAATAATCCATAGAAAGTGCAACAATAGAAGCAAATTTTGGCTCAATAACGACGTTTCCATTTTCATCAGAAACTCCCAAAGGACGACCTGCACCAAAACTAACATATCCATTTGCTAAAAGCGTAATGTTGTAAAGTGATTTTTGCGCTAAAGATTCATTTTTGAGATTTGGCAAAAACTCCTCTTTTCCTTTTTTGGCTAGAACTATATTGCTCTGAATTTTTACATTTTGGCTATTCAAAAAATAAGCTGTATCAATGTTTTCTATTAAAATTTTAGCTTCTGGGTTTATTAAATCATGCTTTTTTGTTCCGTTCCTATAACCCAAAGCGTAGGAATTTCGCATTTTATATACTCTATCAAAAGTAGTCGCTGTTTTATTTCCATTTTTACTCAAAAAAGTATATTTATCTTCCTTGTTTTTATAAGCGATTAATAAAGAATCAATTACTTTTATTTCGGTTGCATTTTCTGTAAAAGCTAAAAGAGGCTTTCCATTTTGGTCGGCTGCAATCCATTTGTCATTCTTTTTTAAGAATAAGTAATTAAACTCAGCTACTTCTACAAAATCGTATTCAAGAGGAATAATCGGTTGCGCATTTTGGTCAATAACGCCCCATTTTCCATTTTTTTGAACTGGTAGACGAGTAATTTCAGAATTGCTATTTTGAGCAAAGGAAGGAATCAAAAAAGTAAAAAATAAAATAAACAGTAGTAAAAAACGCATATTTTGGTAGATTAAGTTGATAATTT
>DAIUBX010000160.1:0-6785 GCA_036846465.1 Bernardetia sp. | reverse complement strand
GAAAAATAATGTTCAATTATATTTATGTTTCGCTTCATAACTTGCAAAACACCCGTAAACTGACTCCAAAGCACAAAAGCTGTATCAAAAGGATTTCCTTGTTCGGTAATACTTCCATCTTTTACGCCTTCTTTGATTGCTTTTACCAAAATTGTAATCACAGCATTTCCTTCTTCTAAGGCTTGTAATGATTCTGCTTCGGCAGCAGCTAAATTAAATGTATCATTTTCATAATCCAAAATGGTTGTAAAATAATTTGGATATTTTTCTGAAAACTCAACATACGTCTTTCCTACGATAATCACTTTTTCATAACCTGAATTTCCTTCTTTGGTAGCTTCACGCAGCATTTTTTTAAGAATTACGAAACCTCTCAAAATGATAGCTCTATATAATTCTTCTTTGCTTTTAAAATAAAGATATAATGTTCCTTTGCTAAGTTCGGCAGCTTTGGCTACTTGTGCCATTGTTGCTACTGAAAAACCGTGCTTGAAAATTACGTCTTCGGCTGCATCAACGATTGCGTTTCTTCTATGTACTCGCTCTCGTGCTTTTCGTTCGGCTATTCCCATTGAAAATTTAGATTCTAACTAAGTGATGTGTTTGTTGTTCCTGTTATTTTTTTGTTGAATACTGGCTCTATTAAAATGACCAGCAGTCATTATATGAACGTAAAGATAATATAAAGGTTTGGATTTGCAAACATTTTCTATAAAAAAAGTCAAAATATTTTTGATTTTAACGTTCTTAACTCATTTTTTATCAGTCAATTAACCTTAAACTGTATTTTTATTAGAGCAAGTTAAATTTTTCTCTTATTGGATATTTTTTCAATTAAAATGACCGAGCGTTCAGTTAAGTTTATTTTTTTCATAAAAAAGGTTTTAGAAAATGATAAATCAAATTCTAAAACCTATTTCATAAACTAGAAAGTAATATAGCTTATAAATTATTCTTCCTCATCTTGATTTCCCTCAATTATCCCATAATCTTCATTATTGTAATCGTCTTGACTTTGAGCATAATGACTAGGACGCACATAATTTGGATAAATCTGAAAATGACGAGCTGCAATAAGTTCAATGAGTTTTTCTTTTAGTTCTTCAAGATTTTCTTCTTTTGCTGCCGAAACGAAAACCGTATTTTTTGTATCCGAACCCAAATAAGATTCTTTGAGTTCTTCTAAAGTAGGAGGACAAACCAAATAGTTCTGACCTACCTGAACATCATTGGTATAAGCATCAATTTTATTGAAAACTAAAAGCGTTGGTTTATCGGCTGCACCCAATTCTTTGAGCGTTTCGTGTACTACTTTTATTTGCTCTTCAAAAGCTGGGTGAGAAATATCCACAACGTGAATCAAAACATCAGCTTCTACAATTTCCTTTAAAGTAGATTTGAAACTTTCGATAAGCATCGTAGGCAGTTTACGAATAAAACCAACTGTATCAGAAAGCAAAAACGGAATTCCTTCCCAAAAAACTTTTCTTACAGTAGAATCAACAGTAGCAAAAAGTTTATTTTCTGCAAAGACATCAGAACCACTCAAAATAGTCATTAAAGTAGATTTTCCAACATTGGTATAACCCACCAAAGAAACACGTACCATTTTATGGCGTTGTTTGCGACGAGTTTCGTCTTGCATTTCGATTTTTTTCAATCGTTCTTTCAAAAGCGTAATTCTATCTCTGACAATACGACGGTCAGTTTCGATTTCCTTTTCCCCTGCTCCACGCTGTCCTACACCACCACGCTGACGAGAAAGGTGAGTCCACATATTGGTAAGACGAGGCAAAAGGTATTGATAACGAGCCAGTTCGACTTGCGTACTTGCTTGTGCTGTCTGCGCTCGGTGCTTAAAAATTTCTAAAATAAGTGTACTTCTATCAAAAACTTGTTTGTTTTCAAATTCTCTACCTATGTTTCTGACGTGTCTAGGCGAAAGTTCATCATCAAAAATAACGGTATCAATTTCTTTTGATTCCATATAGGCTCTGATTTCCTCTATTTTTCCACTTCTTACAAAAGTAGTTGTATCGGGTGTGTCTAGTTGTTGTGTAAAACGTTTTACACACTGAATACCAAGCGTTTCTGCCAAAAATTCTAATTCATCTAAATATTCTTGTGATTTTTGAGAGTTTTGTTTTTGATTAACAATTCCTACCAAAACGGCTGTTTCGGGTTTTGAATTTTGGGTTTCTAACATATATTTTTTTTATGTATAAGGCTAATCTGTTATGTTTAAACTTTAATTTTTTATATTTTGTTTATACTTACATAAATTGATTTTGATAAATTATTTTTTACAGAATCAAATTTAAAAAAAACTCAATTTTACAAAATTCGTTCCTTTGCTTTTTCGCACCTTAAAAGGTACGTTACATTTTCTCACGCTAAAGTGTAAGCTACATGGGTTAATTTTATTCCTCCACACTCGCAAAGCAAAATCCACAAATCGCTTTAGGATAAAAATACGTTGATTTTTGTGGCATCGTAAACCCTGATTTACAAACTTCTTTTACTTCTGTCATCGTAACGGCATTTGTAATGAGAGCTAAATTAGCTTCTTTTCGGATTACTTTGGTTACACAGTCTGTAAAATTTCTTTCAAACTGAATGGCTGTACTTTTACGTTGGTCTTTTCCTTTTATTCCAATTATTTTTTCGATAAAGAAATAATGCAGTACAGTAAGGTCAAGATTTTTGACAGAATCTGGAAATTTCCATGCTAAAGTTTCCCATTTTTCTGGTTTTAAACGGATTTTATATGCCGTTTCTGAAAAAATAAGTCCGAAAGACCATTTTTTACCCCAAATCATCTCATTCAAATCAGAAGCATTTTCTACTGTTTTGATAATAAAATCTTCTTTTAATTTTTCTAAAATTTGTTCTTCACTTATTTCTAAGTCTGTTAATAAACGATGTGTAGGCAAAATCCGAAGGTCATTTGAATTTGAATTAGTTAAGTACATCAAATGAAAATTATATAATTCGTCGCCTGTATGATTCGGATTTTTTTCTTTGCAATGCTGACGATACACCATTGAACCTTCGTAACGGTGGTGTCCGTCTGCTAAGATAATTTTTTGATTTTTTACTTTTTGGACAAATTTTTCTACAATTTCAGGCTCATCTATTTTCGCAAAAACTTCCCTAACTCCTTGATAATCTTCAGTTTCATAAATTGGGTTTTTGATAGCCTCATCCATATATTTTTCTAGCTCAAACTTGCTATCTCCATATAATCCGTGTGTTGGACTGACATTCAAACCTGTTTTTTCTAGTAATTCAATTCTATCATTTACAGCAGAAGGAATAGTGTTTTCATGTCTCAAAATTATATTCTCATTCCAGTCGTAGGCTTTTATAAGCGTTACAAACCCTTTTCTACAATATTGTTTTTGCTTTGAAATACGAGAAGGAAGACTATAATATTGATAATACACATAGATTGTAGGCTTTTCGTCTTGCTGAATTGTTCCGTCTGCTATCCATTTTTCAAGCGTTTTTCGTGCATCATCTGCTGGGTTTTGTCCCAAAGGAACAGACAAATGAATGCTATTTAATGGATTTTGATAGAGTTTATCTCGCTGTTTTTGCGAAACAACATCAAACAAAGGAGAAGTAAATTCTTGAATTTGATTAGTAAGTGAAGAATTATATCTCCAAGCACGAAAAGGACGGATTTCTGCCATAACGAGGGATTTGGGTTTAGAGAAGTGGGACGAGATTTAAAAAAGAAAATAGGTTTTACAAAGTGGGACAAGATTATAAAAAGAGAAAATTTAAATTAACTTCTCTCGCTACTTTCCTCACGTCCCACGCAACTATATAACTTCCAAAATAGTACGAAAAGCAACAACTTTACTTCCATATTTTTTCGCATAATCTTCTTGTAATTTTGGGGCAAAGTTTTGCTGGTAATGCTCCAAATCTTCCAAAGACTTGCAAAAATATTGAATGGCATACGTTGTTCCTTCCTCATCTGGAAGTTGAGAAAGTAGTTTTAGCATTTTATTTTCAATAAACATTCCTGTATTCATTACGTCTGGAATGTGCGTTTCTTTCATCCATTTGAACCAATCTAAATGAATACCATCTTCTACATTTACAGTAATATTATATAAAATCATCTCAAGAAATTCGTTTGCTGTTAGTTTTTTCTGACAAATCAGAATAATTTCAATAAAAAACAAAGGTACTTAATTCTTAACTTATTTGTTTAATCAAAATGAATGCTTTTACTTTGTGATTCAAATAATTTTAATTAAAAATTTTTACAAAAAAAACATCCTTTCATTTCTAATTAGAAATAAAAGGATGTTTTTGAATTTTGTAGTACTCAGAAAAGATTTATTTTTCTATTTGGATAGCAACTTCATTTTCTTGTTGATTTTCAGAAGATTTGATTTTTATAGTTTCTTCTTCTGTACCAATAGAAAGTAAATATTTTTTAACGACTTGGATTTGCTTTTCATTATTACTCTCTAAAATGATAGTATAACCTAATCTTGAATGTTTGGCTACAATTTCTAATTCTTGCTTATTTTTCTGACTTGTAATTTCATTTTTTTGATTGATTACAATAGGCGAAATTTTTGGAGTATCAGGTTTTTCAGAAGAATACCAATCTGCTCGTTCTGTATTCTCTTCTTCCTTAATTACCTCTTTTTTAATTTCTGTATCTTTTTTTATCATATTATTTTTCTGACTAGCCATTTCTTCTATATCATTTTTTGTGGAAGCAGAAAGGACAATATTTTCTTTTGTATTTGTTATATTATTTTTTGCTTGTCTTTGTTGTCTTGCTTCTTCTTGTTCTGCTTTTACCAAACGTTCTTCTTCCCATCTACGAAGCTGTTTTTTAGAAACTTTTACTTGTTCTACCTTTGTTTTGCCTATATCTTCACAACTAAAAGGTTTGCGCTGAAAAGCCGTACTATTTTTAGACTTCTTTTGAAACTTATTTTTTCTTTTAAACTTTTTAGTAAAAAAATTACCTGTTTTGGTTGTTTGTGCTTCTGCTTGTTGTGTTTCAATTACAGGCATAGCTACCAATAAAACCGATAGGAGTAACAAAAAACGAACTGTTTTTCTAGCGTAAAATGTATAGGTAAATATTTGTTTCATGGTTAGGTTCTTTTAAAGGGCTTGTCAGAATACTTTGGTATTAGTTTGATTACTATCAATTCAAACCATTTACCCTATAAACGAGATTACTCTCAAAGTAGTATATCAAACTACCTAAAGATAAGAAAAATTTTATATTTTGTCGCAAAAAAGAATACGTTTATCGAAATAAACCAAAAACTCACCGAAATAATAGATTAATCAGTTGTTTTAACAATGTATTTACAAAAAAATACATATCCCTCTTTTCTATCTAAAAATTACACTTCTCACACGTACCACTCAAAAGAAACTCGGCTTCTTCTACCTTATATCCTCGTGGTAAATTTAGATTTGGGAGTTGAATTTGAGATAAACAATAGACATTTTCACACTTCTGACACTTAAAATGAACGTGATTTTCTTTGTGTTGATGCTCCTCACAATTACTCTCACAGAGCGCATATTTTGCTTGTCCAGTCATATCGGGTACTTTATGTAAAATCCCTTTTTCTTCAAAAGAAGTCAGCGTTCTATAAATAGTAACTCTGTCGAATTCTTCTCCGACAAGTTCCTCAATATTTTGATGAGAAAGAGCTGTTTGGGCATTCAGAAATGATTCTAAAATTGCCAGTCTACAAGGAGTTTTGCGAAGGTCATGTTTTTTTAGAAACTCGGTAGGTATAGGGAAATTATGCATGATATAGGAATATAGGAACTGGGAATTAGATATTGGGAAAATACCAACACATAAAATAAGTAATACAAAAATACGCAAAGCAAATTTATTTTTCTTAGAATAAAAAAAGGCTTTTTGGCAGAAAAAACGCATCTTTGTAAAATAAACTTGTAAAGCAATCCTGATTTTAAAACGAAATGAATCAGATTTAGTTTTTAAATAAGAATTGTAACAAAAATTAAAAACGCTTTCTCATTTATCAAACAACCATTTTAAGAAAACAACATGAAATTTTTCGTAGATACAGCAAACCTTCAAGAAATCAAAGAATGCCAAGAATTAGGAATTTTGGACGGAGTAACAACCAACCCTTCTCTTATGGCAAAAGTAGGAATTACAGGAAAAGATGGTATTTTTAGCCATTACAAAGCCATTTGTGATATCGTAGATGATAATGTAAGTGCAGAAGTTATCGGTACAGAATACAAAGATATGATTAGAGAAGGTGAAGAACTTGCTGAAATTGATGAAAAAATTGTCGTAAAAATTCCGATGATAAAAGATGGTATTAAGGCTATCAAATATTTTTCAGATAAAGGAATTCGTACCAACTGTACACTTATTTTTTCGGCAGGACAAGCAATTTTGGCAGCTAAAGCAGGTGCAACGTATGTTTCTCCTTTTATTGGTCGCTTAGATGATGTAGGGTCTGACGGAATGGCTTTGATAGAACAATTAGTAGATATTTTTGGAAATTATGGTTTCCATACAGAGATTTTAGCTGCTTCGGTTCGTCATACAATACACCTTATTCAGTGTGCAGAAGTGGGCGCAGACGTAGTTACTTGTCCTTCAAGTGTAATTATGGGACTTCTAAACCATCCTTTGACAGATAAAGGATTAGCAACCTTTTTAGAAGATGCTAAGAAATTAAATATGTAAAATCAGTTATCAGTTATCAGTTATCAGTTATCAGTTATCAGTTATCAGTTATCAG
>DAIUBX010000159.1:0-6815 GCA_036846465.1 Bernardetia sp. | reverse complement strand
TAAGAATGGCCATGCAAAATAAATCTGATCTACTTCGTGTCCACCATTTACTGAAATTCTAGGACTTGCAGCAGCAGCATCATAAGGAATAGCATGAACAAACATATACTCACGAGTATTCAATAAATCTGGGTCATTAGCATCATCACGTTCTGTCCAAGTAAATTCACCATCATTTTGCTGATCACGGAAAGAGAACATTAATTGGCGATTATTTTCAATATCCCATACTTCGAAAGGAACATCTACATAATCTTGATAAACATATTGATCAACAGGAACACCTGCTCCTGCACCACCACCACCAGCTACAAAACGGTGTGCTTTTTGAGTCTTACCAGGACCAAATCTAATTTGTACTGCAACAGCTAGGTTAGGATTGTTTATTTCTAATTGACCACCTAATAAGGTAAAACCTTGAACGTTAGTGAAACTAAGCCAACTTGTATTTATTAAGTCAGCACCTAAGAATTGACGAGGACCTATACGAGTGCTTGGAGGATTGATTGTAGTTGTCCACAAATCTACACCACCCCAAAATACTTTGTATTCATTTGTAGGATCTACAACTACACAGTTGTCATATCCACCTTGTCCACCCATATAATCTTGGTTTTTTTGACGACCGTTTTCTTCTACAATTCTCCAAGAAACACCTCTATCAGGAGACATAAGAAGACGAGATAGAGCACTACTTATATCAACAGAAGCATACAAAATTGCAGGATTGGAAGGTGCAATGATAATTTCTGAACGACTGACCCCAACATTTTCTGGATCTTCTACTGCTGCAATAGAAGTTAGATTCATAGGAGTCCAAGTAAGACCAGCATCAGTAGAGCGGAACGAATTAGTAGGTGCTATACCTGTTGCGTACATGTTATTAAAATTACCCGGTTCTGCTATAATCTGCTGAAGACGTGTAGTTGTAGTAAGAGTAGGAGTCCAAGTAGTTCCACCATCAGTCGAACGCAATATATAAGCCGTCCATTTGTCTTCTGGATCATTATTTTGATCACCCACATAACCTGCATAAGCAGATGTAACTAAAACCACATTTGGATCTGTTGGAGAAACAACAACACGAGTAGCCTGTAAGAAGTTTGTTACACGTGGTATAGTAGAAGCAAGGCGATTCCAAGTATCTCCACCATCAGTAGATTTGAATACACCACCACCATTAATACCTGCATTACCAAAAGCAGTTTCACCTGTGGTAGCATACATGATATTAGGATTAGAGACACCTTGTGCAATAGAAGTGATACCCAAGTGAGCCATGTTGCCTGATTTGTCTTGCCAAGTTGCACCTGCATCGCTGGTTTTCCAAATACCACCACCAGCAGTACCCATAAACCATGTGTTGTTAGAGGCATCTCTTACATCAACAAGAACTGCACGAGCACGTCCTGCTACGTTTCCTGGACCACGCTCATCAAATGTAAAGGCTTCTGTACGAGCACTTCTAGAATTAGATAATGCTTTTTCTAGTTCCAACTGACGATACCCTGCTTTATAGGAAGGATATTTTTCTCCGTCTTTAGTGCGAATATCAGCTAAGTATTGAAAATAGCCTTTAGGTTCCATTGTTTTGATGTAACCTTCTTTATTATGTTTAGCTGCTTTGAGATCAGCTTGTTGTTTTGCCCACTCTTTTGCGCTTATTTCCGTGTCTTGATTTTCAGATGTAGCTAAATCAGTAGTATTTAGCTGAGAATATCCAAAAATACCTGCACTAAGCCCTAGAGCTGTTGCTCCGACCAAAAGGTACTTATTGTTCATCATTTATTGAAAAGGTTAAAGTAAAATTGAGTTATTTATTTGATTTTTGATTGAATTCGGGAGGATGCCTTAATTTTTATAAGTTTCTCTAAATGTAAAGATAGTAGTCAAATTGTATTTTACCAAATAAATTAGCAATAATTAATCACTATATTGAGAAAAAATTCTAGAAAATAGAACTTTGGAAATAGAAAAAGAAGTTATTTTTACGGTATTTATTAGTTGAATCCAAGAACTAATTCAGTTTTGTGCTTGAAGTAAGATAAATTTGAATTACTCATGTTTAGATTTTGCAGTACTTTGATTTTCTTAAAATTAATTTTGAAAGTGTTTCAAAGAATAGAAAAATGGAGTTCTGTGAGCTTCTTTTTTTATAAAATTTTAATAAAATAAAATAGAAAAAATATAGCTTTTTTTATTTTAGCGTGATAACACCAAAAAGTAAATATATTAATTTATTCTTCAACAATCTCGTCATAATGCTGCAACAACTTTAAAAGGATAAAAAAAATCTTTTCAGTATCAATATGAGTGACATTCTAAAAAAGGCAAATAGTTGCCAAATTTTATTCTGTAAAACTCTCGTTTTTTTCATAGAATAGGGTTTGCAAACCCTATTCTATGGAAAAAACAAACTATTATTTTGTCAAAAATAAGTTCAGATACAGAATTTGAAAAATGTCACTCATATTGAGTATAAATACTAAAAAGATTTTAATAAATCTAAATAAAAAAGTATTTTCTATTCAATAAAAGTTTCTAAAACTCGTCATCTTCTGAGGTATAGTCATCGTACTCATCAAAATCAGTATCAAACTCATCAAACTCAGGATCTAAATCTGTATCTGAAAAATCATCCTCTGAGTCAAAGTCTTCATCGTCTTCATCTTCATCTAGGCTTTTCATATTCCAAGTAGTTGAAGATAAAGTTTGAGTAAAATTTGAAGAAGGTGCTTCAACAGAAATTAAATTTTCTTGAGGGGTGTAATTATTAAATAACATAAAAGTAGGTATTTTGATTTTTAAATTAAAAAAGGTTATGAAAATTATATCTAACTAAATAATTTTAGATAACTGTTTTTTTTGGGAAAATAAATAACTGAAATAATTTGAATACAAGATTATTAAACAAATTTGAATTTACAAAGGTGAGTTTCAAACTAATGCTAGAAAAATTGATTTTTATTCCATTTCATTATTAAAATTCAATGCTTGAATCTGTGAATTATATTTTTTAGATCCCTAAATAATTAGAAGATTTTTAATAAATCAAATGATTTTCTCAAATTTATATTTTTATTCGTATTTTGGCTAATCTATTGGACTATAAAACCTAATAGGTAATAGAAAATTATTGAAAAGATAGATTCTATTTTATTTTTTGTCCTCCTACAGAATTATTAATTATCGTGATTTTTGAGCTTACCATTTTAGGTGCAAATGCTGCCATTCCTGCACACGGACGTTTTCCTACTTCTCAAGTCTTATGTGTCCATCATAGGTACTACTTGATTGATTGTGGAGAGGGAACGCAAATACAATTATTTAGATACAAGATAAAAATAAATAAAATACACGCTATTTTTATAAGTCACCTTCATGGGGATCATTTTTTTGGACTTATGGGGCTTTTAAATACCATGAATTTGCGTGGAAGAACCGAGCCTCTTTACCTACATGCTCCCAAAGGTTTACAAGAAATAATTATTTTACAGCTAAAATATTCTTATTCAATACTTAATTATCTAATTCATTTTGTAGAAACAAATCAAGAAGAGTCTGTCTTTTTGTATGAAGACGAAAAGGTAACGGTTCATACAATTCCTTTATTGCATAGAATTCCTTGTTGTGGGTTTTTATTTAGAGAAAAAGAAAAGGATAAAAATTTGATTAAAGAAAAAATTCCTACTGACTTGCCTATCGCTGGACGAATTGCACTAAAGAAAGGGGAAGATTTTGAGTATAATAATCAAATTTTGAAAAATAAAGATTATACTTATGAACCAAATAAAAGACGAAGTTATGCTTTTTGTTCAGATACTGTTTATTTGCCTTCTTTGGTAGAAATAATCAAAGATGTAGATTTATTATATCACGAAGCTACTTTTACTCACATACACGAAAAACGTGCTGCTCAAACCTTTCATTCTACTGCTCATCAGGCTGCTCTTATTGCTAAACAAGCACAAGTAGGCAAACTTATTTTAGGACATTTTTCTACTCGCTATTATGATTTATCACCACTTTTAGAAGAAGCACAAGCTGTTTTTTCTAACTCTGTTTTAGCTATTGAAGGCGAAACATTTCCTGTAAACGAATAGATTTTCAAGGGTAAAATGAATACTTATTTCAATAAAAAATTGAATCATTATTTGTCAAATGAAAAACATAGAAACTAACGCTACTAATTCCAAAAAACAGAATTTATATATTTTCTTGAGTGGATTATTTTTGACCAATGCTTTGATTGCAGAAGTAGTCGGAACGAAAATATTTTCATTAGAAAAAACATTTGGACTTAATCCTGCTCAAGTAAAATTACCTATTTGGGACTCTCCTCTTGATTTTAATCTGACGGCTGGTGTCATGCTTTGGCCTGTTGTTTTCGTAATGACAGATATTATAAATGAATATTATGGCAAAAAAGGAGTTCGTAAAATTTCTTTTCTTACGGCTGGTTTTATTGCTTATGCTTTCTTTATGATTTGGGTAGTTACTGGACTTTCTCCTGCTACTTTTTGGGTAGAAATAAATAATCCATTGGATATAAATACAGCTTTTAATCGTATTTTTTTACAAAGTATGGGGATTATTATTGGCTCTTTGACTGCTTTTTTAGTAGGACAAATTATTGATGTAGTAGCTTTTCAATGGCTTAGAAAATTTACAGGAAGTAAAAATCTTTGGTTTCGTGCAACAGGTTCGACGCTTATTTCTCAGTTTATTGATAGTTTTGTCGTCCTTTTTATTGCTTTTTACTTTTTTGGAAGTCCGAAGTGGAGCTTTAATCAAGTTGTTTCGGTAGGAATAATCAATTATATCTATAAGTTTTCTATTGCTATTTTGCTTACTCCTATTCTTTATCTTGTTCATTATTTGATTGATTCTTATTTAGGAAAACAAACGGCTGAAGAAATGATAAAAGAGGCAAGTGATTCAGAATTATTTTAAGAAATAAAAGAAATTTGCAGCATTTATTGATGTAGGAACGTAAAGAAAATAAATTAAAAATTTATAAAAATAATTCAAACCTTTTTTTATGAAATCTATTTTATTCTCTTTGCTTTTTATTATTGTTGTTTTTAGTGCTTGTCAGCCTGTTCATTACATCCCCAACATGAATAATGTTCCTATTTTGCAAGAAAAAGGTGAAGGCTCTGTCTCAGTAGGTGTAAGTACAAGTGGAAGAGATTCGGCAAGTCAGTATAGTTTGCACACTTCCTACTTGTTTACAAATCATTTTGCAGCAAAGACGAATAGTGTTATTTATCGTTTTAATCAAGATTTTAGTAGAAATAGAACAAGAAATTCTGGACAGATTCATGAATTCGGACTGGGTTATATTACTACCTTTGAAAACAAAAGGTTTAATTTAGCTATTTGGGGGATTATTGGAGGAGGAAATATGAATACAATAATTCTAAGGCAAAATGAAAGATTATCTACTGATTTACGTCTTTATGGGATTGATCCCACGATAAGTATAGTAACAGAATACCATTCATTATCTTTTTCTATGAAATCTTTTTTCCTAGAGTATAGCAACATAAGAGGGAATTTAGATTACAATAGTGTAAATGAAATAGAATATCTTCAACAAAACAATAAAGCATTTATTATAGAACCCACAATTACTGAAAAAATAGGATTTAAGAAGTTTAAACTTATACTACAAACGACATATAGTGGGAATTTGATGTTTAGGTATAGAGATAATGGTATTTTAGATAAAGGACATGATAGGCAAGTAAATATTCTAGTTTCTTTCGGAATTAATTATAATTTCTTGACACGAAAAAAAGAAACTCCTGTTGAATTTTAAGGATTTTTTAAAAACACTAAAAAAGTGCAGTAACTTGTATTCTACCAATATGAATAGCAGGAGTTTCTTCTGATTTTCTGCCTTCATAAACGACACTAAGCTGCAAACCATTGAAAAGTTTCTGTTGCAAGTTCAAATCCCAAGTTATGTTTTGTCCTGCACGTAAGGCTTCCAAAAGTTCGTAACTGACAGGCGTGTTATTCTCTCCCTCAAAATCAATATTCAGATAACGAAAACGAACATTGAAAACTCTATCGCCTACTTTCGAATATCTTAGCTCACTTCTAAACTCATTTATTTGTGCGCTTTCTTCTCCTAGTGTATTTTGTTTTTGCTCAAAACGATACGCTGTTGTCAGTCTGAAAGCTGTTGTGGGTTGCCAAGCAAGTTCTGTTTGTGGACGAATAATAGACAAATTATAAGTTCTGTTTTCCAAAAAATCAGAAGCATTACTTCTTTCTCCCAACAAAAAACTAGACTTTGACGCAATTGTTTTTGAAAGACTTACTCTAAAAACAGTTTCATAATCTTCTACATTTTTGCTTTCAAATCCACCTGCTAAAAGATTTTTTTGGCGTGTATTTGTATAGCGAAATTCTCCTCCCCAACGTGGATTAGTTCTATTTAAAAATAGAACATTTCGAAGTGAACTTTGCTCACTCAAAATATTTTCTTGATTACGTTCTGCAAACGGAATAAAACGTTTTGCAAACTCACTTTCAGTAGTTTTGACAGAATTCTGAACCGAAAAAACAAGAGAAAGGAGTTGTAAGGATTTTTTTATAAATTTTGCTTTTTTCCATTTGTTGGGAGGAGTAAGCGTAATTTTATAAATAAAATCCGTAGAAAATGCTGTTAGATACGTACTTGTAGGCGTGAAAATTTTGATATAATTTCGCTCATCTGGATTGATAGCTTCATAAAATTCTCCTAATTGCTGAATGCCGTCGTTATTATCGTCTCGCCAAGTATGCGTTCCCTGTGTTCCGTC
>DAIUBX010000158.1:5742-6822 GCA_036846465.1 Bernardetia sp. | reverse complement strand
TCTACCCTTGCTGCCTTCCGACCCTGGGGGAGTTCAACAGGAGCTAATCACGTCGACCACGATGCAAAGGTACTACTTTTTTTTAGAGATGCAAGTAAAAAGTGATTATTTTTTCTATTTTTTTTCTTATTCTTTTCAGATTTATCAATAACTACTTAAAAATCATTGAGTTATAAGTAATTATTATTGAAACAATAAAACTATTTTTTTCTAAACAGCCTTCTAAATCATTTGAATAAAAATTCCAATAAAAAAGCGTTTTTAAATTAGTCTAATCATTAAATTAGAGCTAAGTTAAAAACGCTTTTGGAATGTCTTAAAAATGTAGCCAGCAATACATCGCTCAACCACCTACCCTTGCTGCCTTCCGACCCTGGGGGAGTTCAGCAGGAGCTAATCACGCTGACTACGATGCAAAGGTACGAATCTTTTTCAGACATGCAATAGGTTCAATAAAAATTTTTGAAGAAATTTTACTAAAAATAGCATTTAAATTTTGATTTCTAATTTAAGTTGCTTATTTTCAAGGTTTTGCCTAAAATAAAATAAGAGGATGGAGGTATAAAGTCAGAAATAATTCTTACTTCATACCTTTATACTTCTGAATTTATACTTTGTTTTTAAGCCGATTTTAATTCTAAAACAGTGATTTCTGGCAAAATCCCAATTCTCCCAGGGTAACCAATATAACCAAAACCACGATTAACATACAAATATTGATTTTCATGTTTATACAAGTCTGCCCATTGCTCATAGACCCACTGTACAGGACTCCATTTGAAAACTTCTGTATCGATACCAAATTGCATTCCGTGTGTATGTCCTGCTAAAGTCAAATCAATATCTTTGAAAGAACGCTTTTGAATATTCATTTTATCATAATATTCTGTGTAAAGATTTGCTTTCGATCCGTTTACTTGTGCATCCCAATGACTAGGGTCATGAGAAAGTAAAATCTTCACAGGTGCATCTTGACTTCCTTGGTATGCTTTTTCTAAATTGCCATGACGAGCAAAATTTCCTTTTGCGCCCCAATTTTCAACTCCGATAATAGCTATTTTTTCATTATTGGTTTCTATA
>DAIUBX010000158.1:4581-5732 GCA_036846465.1 Bernardetia sp. | reverse complement strand
CATTCATCAAGAGTTTCCAACCCATTCTGCCATGTGTCTGTTTCAAGTCTTCCAAATTTTTGCGCTTTGCTGCTGGAGATTCCCATTGTACATAATCGCCATAATCGTGATTTCCTAGTGTAGAATAAACTCCCATAGGAGCTTTGAGTTTACTAAAAATATCTTGATAATCTTTCATTTCCTTAGCCATATTATTTACTAAGTCGCCAGTAAATAAAATCACATCAGGTTTTTGTTTCATTATCAAATCAATTCCACCCTCAACAGCTTTTTTATTATAAAAACTCCCCGAATGAACATCTGAAATTTGAACCATCTTTATTCCATCAAACGCCTTTGGCAAATTTGGCAAAACAATGGTCTTTTTTCTGACTGTATAATCATGCGCTCCAGAAACAATTCCCCAACTGAGTGTAACTAAAGGAGTAGCCATTGCCACCACACCAGCTTTCATCAAAAATTCTGAACGAGGAATTTTATTTATTGTGTCTTGAATTTCATCTGTATTTTGACTCGTCGTTGTCAGTATTTCAGCAATAGCAGACGGATTTATTTTGTAATACGCCCAAGTAAAAAGACGAATTACATCATCAATAATCAAAAATAAAGCACCAAAAATTTTGGAAATATACAGCATAGCTGCCCAAGTAAATAAAAACTGCCTAAATGTGTAGGGAATTTGGTCGGCAGGAAAGAAATTATAAACTACAATTCCACCTAGAGTAAGAAAATTTATTCCCCAATAAATAAAGTGAATCGTTCTGCGAGTAGTTTCAGAAGATGAGAGTGTAAGTGTTTTGACGAGTTGAAAGATATAAACATCTAACAAAAGAAGTACAACAACAAAGACGAATGAAAATAATTGTCGGTTCATAAGAAGTAAAAAGTGGAGGGTGAAATTTTAAAAAGGTCGTTTTTGACTACTATTTTAAAGCAAAAACGTAAACCTTTGATTTATTTCGACGAGTAAATTGAAAAAGCCGATTGATAAATTTAGTTTGGTAAACGAATTGAACTTTGTTTGGTTAGTTTTGAAATGCTATTTGGTAAGAATTAAACACTATTTAACTTCATTGTAAATGCTATACAGACAATGATAATTTAGAAAACTAATTCCTTATAGTTAATTATCTTAATTTACCTTGATTTTA
>DAIUBX010000158.1:3916-4571 GCA_036846465.1 Bernardetia sp. | reverse complement strand
AGGAAAATCAATATCTATCTAGTATTTTTAGGTTGTTTTAAAACAAATGGCAATTGTAAAAACTTTAAAATAAAAGACTTTGTTAGCTTAGATTTTAAATAATCAAATTCAAACAATAAAATAGAATAGCGATATTTAATAGTTTAATACTTTTTTTTGATGAAAAAACGCTCTACCTTCCTTTTATCTCTTCAAAAATTCACTCGTTACTTAGGCAGAGAGTGGCTTTCTAGCCTTACTTTTCAACGTATATTTTTAATTATTTTTGCTATTGGTATTTATGCTAATACATTTACACATGAATATGCTACTGATGGCTCTCGTTTGCTTTCTCAAAGCGATATGGCTCATAAAGGTTTAGGAGTAGATGGGATAATGAATATTTTTAAACAAGATAGTTATGCTGACGTAAACGACAGACAAGCTAAGTTTATTCCTGCTAATGAGCATTATCAACCTGTAACCCTTCTTACTTTTGCCATCGAATATACTCTTTTTGGAGAAAGCCCACAGATTAGTCATATCATCAATGTACTCTTGTATGCTATTACAGGTATACTGTTATTGTCTGTTTTGAATCGAATTTTTTCTGGATACTTAGAAGAACGACCTCGTAAAATTTTAGCTTTTGTAGCCACTCTTATTTTTATTGCAC
>DAIUBX010000158.1:0-3906 GCA_036846465.1 Bernardetia sp. | reverse complement strand
GTATAAAAGGACGTAACGAGCTTCTTTCTTTTTTATGGCTGCTTTTGATGACTTATTTATTGCTTCGTGCAGCTTTTGCTAGAGGTGCTGTTCGGTTTATCTATCTTCCTTTAGTGGCAGTATCATTTTTCTTGGCTCTTCTGACAGAAGAAACGGCAATTTCATTTATGATTATCTTGCCTCTAATTCTTTATTATTTTATACCACTTCGTAAATTAGATATTTTTGTCTTGGCAATTCCTGTTTTATTTACAGCTTTTGCTTATTGGCAACTACGGACGTTTTTTACAAAAGATATAGAACAAGCACATTTGATGCACAGTATTTTGAATAATCCATTTGTTTATGCTGATTTATCTCAAAAAATAAGTACACTTATCTTCGCTTTTGCAAAATATATTGAACTTCTAATTGCGCCTATAAATCTTTCTCATGATTATTCTTTTAATCAAATTACACTCAAAGAATGGACAGATGTACGTGTAGTCATAACTTTTTTAGGAATAGTGGGAGCAGGAGTTATTTCAATAGCTAACATCAGAAAAAAAGGAATTTATACTTTCACTTATTTTTATTTTATTGGATATTTATTGTTTATCTATGTAACTGAATTTTTAATCAATCCTGATGAATTTGTTTTCCTTTCGCCTGGTACAATTATTTCAGAACGGTTACTTTACTTACCTTCTTTAGCTTTTTGTATTGCTACTGCTTTTGGTTTGTATGACTTATTTGGTTGGTTGGTTGCTAATAAAAAAAGAGCTGCAAAATGGGTTTATACGTATACTTTTTTAGGCACTTCGCTTGTTTTGGTTCTTTATAGTATCAAAACAGTAGTAAGAAATGAGTCTTGGAAAAACGATTTCACACTCTTAGAAGCTGATGTAAATAATTCTCCTAATAGTGTTCGTCTTCGTTATATGCTTGGGCGAAATTATATTATTGAAGCTGATAGTACAGTTTCTTTTAGACAAAAAGCTAGATACTTGGAAAAAGCAGCCGATCAACTTCGAAAAGCTGTTACTATTTACCCAAGTTATGCTGATGCGATTGCACTTCTAGGCACAATTTATACGGATTTAGGACAAGAAGATAAAGCAGGACGCTATTACAAACGAGCTATTCAAATTAATCCACAATCTATTGTAACACAGGAAGAATATGGAAAAATGTGTCTAGCAAATGGCGATTATCACCAAGCAGTAGAATGTTTTAAGCAATGGGGAATTTTGGAAATGAACCCAACAGCATTTTTATACTTAGGAAAAACCTATGAGTTTTTGGAAGAACCTGATTCGGCAACAGCAGCTTATGGATTAGTAGTTTCTTTTAAAGACGCTAACTATAATGAAGTAGTTGGAGATGCTTATTATAGAATGGCAAATATTTATGCAAACGAAAGTTTGAATGATTCAACAACAAATAAGACAAAAGATGCTGTTGATTTATATATGAAGGCTGTAAGTAAAAATAAGCGAAATTTGGATGCTTATCTAAAGCTAAGTAGCCTTTATGAAAAAGAAGGAAAAGTAACAAAAGCAATTTATACACTTGAAGGGGCAATAATTTATTTTCCAAAATCAGAAGAACTATACAGAACAATTGCTAGGCTTTATGGCATAGAAAAAGACGAAGAGAAACAGCAGCTTTATATAAAACAAGCCGATTCTGTTTCAGCTCTGAATGGAGAATAAAACCCTCAAGTACAACTAAAATACAATTTGATAAATCAAATTACTACATAATTAATATGTAGCTGTTTGATTTATCAAACTTGAAATAAAGAAAGTCTAATTTTAGGCTTTAAATCCCACTCTTCCATGTACAAAAAAGTCATATCCACCTTCTTGTGGCTTTACTTCAATAATATTTGCAAGTGTCATATTTACCAAAATAGTTGAGGCTTCATCTTGTGAAATATTTACTAGATTAGCATATTCTTCCAAATTAATGCGTTTGTGTGAACCCAAATATTGCAAAAGAGTTCTTTCATTTTGTCCGTATTGTAGCAAAATATCTTTCTCATTTGCTCGTGCTTTGATGATTTTACGCATTTCGTTACTAGCCTGTACGCTCTTATCTGCAATTCTGACATACGCTTTACCTACTCGTGTATTTTTTTTGTATAACAAATAAATAGGACGTTGGGGATGTGGCTCAAAATCAAAAACCACTACTTCACAGCCATTTGTATAAGGAACTGGCACTTTATAAATTGTATAAGTTACGGCAGGGTTACAAAAATCCTCCATAGCTTTTTCCATCATATAAATAGCTTCATCAGGATATTTCAATCCAGGAATAAGACCATCATCGGACACACCTATACATAGTTTTCCTCCTTCAGTATTGACAAAGGCAACCACTTCACGTAGTATTTTTTGAGGATAAATGACTTTTCGTTTAAATTCTATATGTAACCCTTCTCCCTCTGAAACTAATCTTTTAAGGTCTTTGTATCTCATCGTATGTGTCATAGCAATTTGTATTTTAGTGTGGATAAAAGAATAACACAAATAAAATTTGCACACTATTTTTAGTTATCAAATAAAGCATTATAGAGCTAAATCAACTAAATTTTATTTATCAAATCGTTTATTGATTGTATTATTCACTAAAAAATAAAAGAGGAAAAGAAGAAACAAAGTTCCGTTTGATTGTATTAATTTTTATTCAAGCAGTAATTTTGTCCACTATATTCTGTCAATCTTCGTCAATAACATAAATACCTGCTAGATGTCTTCCGTAATTATCATAATCTAATCCGTATCCAATCACAAAATCATTAGGAATCGAAAAAGCAACGTATTTTGGAAAAATATCAAATTTAAGTGCCTTGGATTTGAAAAGACAAGTAGCTATTTCTATACTTGCTGGGTTATGTGAGTGAAGTTCTTTCAAAAGTTTGTCCATTGTAGTTCCTGTATCTACAATATCTTCAACAATAATCAAATGACGATCTTTCAAATCTTCATTTAATCCTTGAACACCCAATAAATCTTTGTATTGGTCAGATAATTTATCTCTTTCATAGGAAGCATACTTCAAGAATGACACTTGACAAGCTGTATCCATTGAACGGACTAAATCGGCTGCAAAAACAAAAGAGCCATTCAGAATACACAACAAAAGAGGTTTTTTGTCGATATAATCGGTCGTAATTTGTTTTCCTAATTCTTGTACACGTTGGTGCATTTGCTGCTCTGACAAATAGGGTACAAAATATTTGTCTTGAATAAGTAAGCGAGAGGTTGAAGATTTCATATCCTATAAAACTACAAATTTTGCACTTTGTTTGGAAATAAAATCGTATAGTTTTTATTTTTTATATCGTCTTGGAAACAATTTTTATAAAAATTAGAGGCAAAAAAAACCGAATATTGTAATAATATTCGGCTATCAATTGGAAATAAGTGCCATATATATAAAATTATGTAAAACAAAACAGATTACTAAAATAGCATGAATTTAAAAACTCACATCAAAAACCTTATGGAGCAGGAGTTTGAATAGTGCTACTTTTCAAATGATTACCTCCAGAAATACGAGTTTGCTTTTGTTTAGCTGCTTCTTTTGCTTTTTGGCAAATCAAACGCTCTTCCTTGTTTTCTTGAACACAAGGCTTTTTAGCAGGTGATTGAGTAGAAATTATAGTTTCTTCTGTTTCAGAACTGACATCTTGATTTGTAAGTTCAGGTTCCTGTTGGCGAATTGTTACCACGACTTCTGAGGACTGAACTGGAGATTTATCCAAACCGTACTCTGCTGAATATGTATAACTGCCTTTTGACTTCTCCTGTAAAAAAATGCTTTTGGCATCTATATTGAGAAATATAGTTTGCCCAATTGCTGCAAAAACGAGTAAGAAAAGAATAAATAATTTGAGTTTCATAGTTATAAATGTAT
>DAIUBX010000157.1:0-6851 GCA_036846465.1 Bernardetia sp. | reverse complement strand
AAGAAACAATTACGAATTGAAAATTACGAAATGAATATTCAGCGAAGCTAATTTAATACACTTGCCTTTGTTGGTACATTAACAAAACATTCTAAAAAATATTATGAAACTAGAAGATATACCCAAAAAACAACCTTTCAAGATGCCTGACGAAGCGCATTTTGATACTATTTCTAGTAAAATTTATGCTCAACTAGAAAAAGAGGAAAAACAAAATTCTGATAACAAAGTAAAATCAATTTCTATTGATTCAGCAAAAATGAAACGTGTTGCATTTTGGGTAAAACCTCAATTTATGGGTATTGCTGCAACATTGCTTTTATTACTTATTGCTTTGGTAGGAATTTATAAATACAACTCAAATACAAATTCTATTGAAACGTTAGCAATGGGAAATAATCAAACGAAACAACTAGATTTTTCACAAATTCCGACCGAACAAATTAATAGCTTTTTATTAGATGAAGATATTTCTGAAAATGAGTTAGTTAGTTTTATACCTCAAAACTCCAATTTAGAAATAAATAGTGTTTTTGAAGAATCTGATTTGAATTCTATCGATGCCGAATCATTGGATTTGATGTTGGAAGAAGAATATCTTTAAATACAAATGGTGAATTATAAATGGTAAATGGTGAATTAAAATACTGAAACACAAAAAACAAATTCTAGCAAAACAATCAAAAAACAAATAATCAAAATCTATGAAAAATCAATTCTATATAGCATCTATTCTTTCATCATTTTTTCTCTTCCTATCTATTTCTGCTTTTGCTCAAAAAGGAAGAGGATATGAAGAAATGAGTGAACAACTAAAAGCCATGCGAGTGGCAATGATTACGCAAAACCTTAACCTTTCTTCTGATGAAGCTGCCAAATTTTTTCCAATCTATAATGAATATTCTACCAAAAGAGAAAATATTAAAAAACAGCTAAAAGAAAACAGAAGAGAAAGTAAAAACCTAACAGGCGCAAAGTTAGAAACTTCTCTAAGAAAGTCTTTTGAATTACGAGAACAAGAATTGACATTAGATAAACTTTACTTTGAAAAATTCAAAACTGTTATTTCAGCAGAAAAAATAGTAGAACTTTACCATACAGAAAGGCAATTTAGAAGAATGCTTTTAAAAGAACTTTCCAAACGAGGAGGATACCATACACCAGATGACGAAGATGATCGTTAGATTTTAGTAACCCAATAAAAACACTTATTTCAGAATATTGAAGTAAGTGTTTTTTTATAAAAAATAAGACACTATCTCATAAAGTGTGTAATTTTTTAAGAACTTAAACAACTTACTTGCCCAAACGTTAATTCATTCTATTTTTAGCAGCTTAGAAAAAGCTGTATTTCAATTCTAAACTCTACCTTTTAAATTCTAATTTTGTATTTTATGTCTAATAAAAATCTTTTTATCATTATTGGTGCTGTTGTCTTACTTGTTGTTTTGGGTGTAACAGGAAAAAAAATGGGCTGGTTTGGCGCAAAGGATGGAATTGAAGTAGAATTTTCCCCAGTCAAACGCATTCAGATTATCGAAAGGGTAAGCGCATCAGGAAAAATTTATCCAGAAGTAGAAGTAAAATTATCCCCAGATGTATCAGGAGAAATTACTGAATTATTAGTAAAAGAAGGCGATTCTGTAAAAGAAGGTCAATTACTTCTAAAAATCCGTCCAGATACGTATCAAACAGCCGTTGATAGAACTCGTGCGTCTTTAGGTTCTCAAGGTGCAAATATCGAACAGGCAAATGCAAGACTTCAACAAGCAAAAGCACAATACTTTAGAGCAAAAGCAGATTTTGGAAGACAACAAAAACTCTTTGACGACAAAATAATTTCATTACAAGATTTTCAAGCTGCCGAATCTACATTTAAAGTAGCAGAAGCAGAATTACAAGCTGCCGAAAAAACTGTAGAAAGCGCAAGATATGCCTTACAAAGTGCTAGAGCAACCCTAGAAGAAGCACAGGCAAATTTGTCTTTAACTAACATTTTTGCTCCTCAAAGTGGAATAATTTCTTCTTTGAAAGTAGAACAAGGTGAACGTGTTGTGGGAACTGTACAAATGACAGGAACAGAACTTTTACGTATTGCAGAATTCAAAAATATGGAAGTTAGGGTAAATGTCAATGAAAATGATATTATCCGAATTGAAATGAATGATACGGCTTATGTTGAAGTAGATGCTTACCCAGAGCAAAAATTTATAGGAATTGTTACTTATATTTCAAGGTCTGCCAATAATTTACAGACAGTTACGGCTGATGCAGTTACGGAGTTTGAAGTAAAAATCCGAATGAGTAGAGATTCGTATAAAAAATTATTAGAAAAGAAAAAATATCCATTTCTGCCCGGTATGACGGCAAGTGTTGAAATTATTACTAATAGAAAAAATAATGCTCTAGCTGTTCCGTTAGCTGCCGTTACGGTACGAAACAGTAAGTACAATGATGAAAGTAAAGATGATAAAGAAGACTCAAGAGGAAAGCCTAAAAAAGAAACTTCTAATAATTCAAAATTAGAGGAAGATAAAATGAAAGAAGTAATCTTTGTAAAAGATGGCGAAAATAAAGTAAAGATGGTGCAAGTAAAAACTGGAATGAGTGATTTTGATAATATAGAAATTTTGAGTGGAGTCGAAGAAGGACAAGAGGTAGTTGTTGCACCGTATAATGCAATTTCTAAAACTTTAGAAGACGAAAACACTGTCAGAATTGCAAAAGACAAAAAAGCGAAGTAACTTGTAGGTCAATTAGTACAAAACTCAATATTTTTTTGTGTTAAATGATTTGATTGTACTACATGTATTATCGCTGCTTTATACCCAATAGCCTATATTTTTTACTTCATAATACGATTATGACTTTAGCTAACATTGATTTTTATAAAAATATTCAGATCGAAAAATTTAAAGAACTTGCAGGAGTTACAGGTTTTGACACAGGAGTAGATATCGACCAAATTTATCCTCAAATAAAAGATGCAAAAGCCATTGCAGAACTAGGAGTAGGATATGGAAGAGCTATTGATGAGCTTTTGAAACGTGATTTTAAAGGTAAAATTTACGGTATCGAAAGAGTAGAATCGTTCGTAAACTATATGGAGCAAGAGTATAAAAATAATGAAAATTTACACATGCTTCATCAAGATATAGAAGAACTAAATTTACCTGAAAAAGTAGATGCTGTTTTGTGGCTTTGGTCTGGAATATTAGAGCAAAACTTAGAGCAGCAACGAAATTCTATTTGTAAAATCAGAAAATACCTCAAAATAGGTGGGAAATTATTTATCGAAGCACCTCAAGACAAAATTAAGTTTGTGGGTATGAAAATCAACAAACATTATATTCGTGTAGAAATGGAATGGGGGACGCTTGATGCCTATATGCCTTACGAGGAAGATATGCAGCTTATAAAAGAATCCTGTCATTACAAATCTTTAGAAATGATAAAATATCAGTCTGTTACGGGTTTGGATAGAGTTTTTTATGTCTTTGAAAATTAATTAAGGTAGCTGACAGTTTCCAAACTGTCAGAAATATAAATTTATTGTCCACGACAGGCGAAAACTGTCGGCTACTTAATTCACACAACTTGATTACAACAAAACTACCAAAAGTAGGTACGACTATTTTTACGGTCATGTCTGCCCTTGCTCAAAAGCATAATGCCATTAATCTTTCACAAGGTTTTCCAGATTTTAAAGTCAATGAAACTCTTATAAAAGAAGTAACCAAGGCAATGAATAGCAATTTTAACCAGTATGCTCCTATGGCTGGTTTTATGCCTTTGCGTGAACAAATTTCTCAAAAGATAGAAAAAATGTATGGTGTTGTTTCTGACCCAGATACAGAAATTACAATTCTTTCAGGTGCTTCAGAAGGAATTTTTGCTGCCATTGCTGCAACAGTTAGAGAAAATGATGAAGTAATTATTTTCGAACCTGCGTATGATTTGTATGTTCCTGCGATCGAACTTCAAGGAGGAATTGTAAGGCATATTTCGTTACATGCACCGAGTTTTAGACCCGATTTTGAACAATTAAAACGCCTTATTTCTCCAAAAACCCGTTTGATTATCTTCAATACACCACACAATCCAACAGGAACAACGTGGACGACAGAAGATTTGCAGACACTAGATTCTCTTTTGGAAGGAAGTCGTATATTGGTAATTAGTGATGAAGTATATGAGCATTTGATTTTTGATAATCAGAAACATCAAAGCGTTCTTTCTTATCCAAACTTAAAAAAACGTTCGTTTGCTGTCTTTTCGTTTGGCAAAACTTTTCATGCGACAGGTTGGAAAGTGGGATATGTAGTTGCGCCAAAAAAGCTGACTACCGAACTCAGAAAAATTCATCAATATATTACTTTTAGTACCGTTACACCTATTCAAGTTGCATTAGCTGAATTTTTGAAAAACGAAGAAAATTATATTCATTTAGCTGACTTCTATCAAGAAAAAAGAGATTATTTATGTAACCTTTTGGCTCAAACTAATTTTAGTTGCACACCCACACAAGGAACATATTTCCAACTGGTTGATTATTCAAAAATTTCTGACCAAAAAGACACCGATTTTGCTATTTGGCTAACCGAAAATATAGGTGTTGCAAGTATTCCTATCTCTCCATTTTATCAAAATTCAACCAATAATCCGACTAAAATTCTACGCCTTTGTTTTGCTAAGAATAATGAAACATTGGAACAGGCTGTGGAGAAGTTGAGTAAGTTATAAGAAGTTATTTTTTAAGTTGCATTTCAATATAACCTAGCAGTATAATAGAATTATGTTTTGTCGCTAGTCTAAATCTTACGACTTTTGTAGTAAATTAATTTTTACACCAAAATAGAGGTTATTTAGCCTTCAGTCAAATTGTAGCTTTATGCAAGATTTTTTTAATCAGTATCTAAATGAAGATACAATTTGGATTTATTCCTATATTATTCTTCCTATTCTAATTTTTATAGCTCGTCTTACAGATGTTAGTCTTTCGACGCTTCGAATTGTGCTTGTAACGATGGGAAAACGTAATATTGCGCCTCTTATCGGTTTTGTTGAGGCATTTATTTGGCTACTTGCTATCGGTCAAATTATGCAAAACTTGACCAATATTATGTCTTATTTGGCGTATGCAGGTGGTTTTGCAACAGGAACTTTTCTGGGAATGTGGATCGAACAACGATTAGCATTAGGAATGGTAATGGTCAGAATTATTACAGCAAAAAATCCTGATAATTTAATTTCTAAACTAAAAGAAACAAATTATAGATTTACGCATCTTAAAGCAGAAGGAAAATATGGCGATGTAGGTGTAATTTTTTCAATTGTAAAAAGAAAAAGTCTTCCTAAATTTTTAAAACTTATCAATACACAAAATCCAAATGCTTTTTATACAATAGAAAACATTAGACACGTACAAGACACAGAACAAATTCCTACTTCTGATTCAGGCACATTCTCTCGTGTAGTCAGAAAAATAAAGACAATTCGGAAATAGGGAAATAATTGGGGCGTAAGGCGTGATATTAGTGAATGGGGAATGAATTGAATCTTTTTTGAAAAATGTAGCTTTATAGGTTACTTTTGTCATACATAATTTTTTAGAAAAATGGCTTGTTTGTATTTCTTTGTAGGGAAAACGACTTGCCTTTTCCTATACAGTAGTCAATTAATAACAAAATGAACAAAAACGAAAAAATAGAAAGTCTGCAAATAGATTTTGAAAAGCAGAACGGACTTGTTCCTGCCATCATTCAAGATGCTAAAACGATGCGTGTTTTGATGCTTGGTTTTATGAATCAAGAAGCCTTTGAAAAAACACAAAGAAGGAAAAATAACTTTTTTTAGCCGAACAAAAAATCGCCTTTGGACAAAAGGAGAAACGTCTGGAAACTTCTTGCATGTACAAAAAATGCACTTAGATTGTGATAATGATACACTTCTTATTTTTGTCAAACCAGAAGGAGAAGTTTGTCATAAAGGAAATGATACATGTTTTAATGAAGAAAAAAACACTACAAATATCAATTTTTTGCAGTATTTAGAAAATACGATTGAAAAAAGAAGCGAAGACACAGAAGAAAATGCAAATTCTTATACCAATAAACTTCTCAAAAGAGGCGTTCATAAAGTAGCTCAAAAGGTAGGAGAAGAAGCTGTCGAAGTTGTGATCGATGCGATGAGAGGAGACAAAGAACGTTTTAAAGAAGAATGTGGCGATTTATTGTATCACTTGCTTGTTTTGATGCGTTCGCAAGATGTCAAAATGGATGAAGTGATGGAGGTATTGGAAAAAAGACATTCGCCAGTTACCAGTAAATAGTAATCAGTTACCAGTTGAATACAGAATGCAATTTTTTTATAATTGCATTCTGTGTTCTCATTACCCATTTTCTAATCTCCATTCTCTCGCCCCACGCCCCTAATTTTTACTCCTCATCTAATTTTTCATTTTCAGATTTTGCTATCAGTGCAGCAACGGTTGCATCACCTGTAACATTGACAACGGTACGGCACATATCCAAAAGTCTGTCCACTCCTAAAATAAGATTTATTCCATCAGAAGGAATTTTTGCTTGTTCCAAAACAATAACGAGCATCAAAATACCAGCCCCCGGAACGGCAGCAGCACCAACAGAAGCAAGTGTAGCCGTCAAAACAATTCCGAGTTGTTGTACTAAAGTCAAATCCATTCCATAAGCCTGTGCAATAAAAAGAGCTGCCACACCTTGATACAAACTCGTTCCGTCCATATTTACAGTTGCACCAACAGGCAAAACAAAACTTACAATTTCTTTAGGAACACCTAAAAATTTGTTTACTCGTTCCATCGTAACAGGCAA
>DAIUBX010000156.1:1882-6870 GCA_036846465.1 Bernardetia sp. | reverse complement strand
TATCAACCAATACAAAACGCTATTTTGCTTTTAGTGAAATTAGTAGAAGTGGTGTAAAAATTGGAAAAATTGTATTAGAATTACAACTCAAAAAAATAGTTTCGAATAGTGTTTATCCCAATCTTTTGTCTGATAATCCCTACTCCAATTACAATCGTTGGGGAGGAAGAAATGCGTGGAGTTATGCTATTTTTGATAAAAAAGAACCTGTTTATACACAAGGAAATTTTGTTTATGAAAAAGATTTTCTAAAGAATTTTGATAATAAAAAATCTTTTTCGACCTCTTCTTACCAACATATTTTGGTAGATGAAAGTGACGATAAAAAGGCTGTTGTTATTTCGTCAGTAAAATATCCTTTAAAGTCTGTTCTGACTAATTTTTCGATGCAGTTTATTTGTATTGTCTTGACGATGCTTTTGCTTTTGGCACTTTATCGTCTTTATTTTAGACAGCAGCCTTTTACTTTTAATCTTACAGGAAGAATTCAACTTTATCTTAATCTTGCTTTTTTCTTGCCTACTATTCTTTTGAGTATTTTGATTGTAAGTATTTTGAATTCGGAAAATAAAAATCAGACTATCGAAACCTACTTCCAAAAAGCTGAAAATGTAGCTCAAAATTTCTCTAATAAACTGACAGATTATGTGGTTGATAAAGATATTACAAAAGATGAGTTATTAGAATCACTTCAAGAAATTGCTCGTCTTACACAAACAGAAATCAATGTTTTTGATAGAGAAGGAGTGCTTTTGGCTTCTTCTCAACCCACCATTTATGATAATGGATTAGTTTCTTCACTGATTAATCCGAAGGCAATGGCACTTTTGGTAGAACAAAAACAAAGCAAAACAATACTAAGTGAATCTATTGGAAAGTTAGATTATAATTCGGCTTATGTAGTTGTCAAATCTCCAAATACGGGCGAAATTGTAGGAATGATAGACGTTCCCTTTTTTGAATCGCAACGTTATGCTGATGAACAGATTTTGGAAGTAGTTTCGACGATGCTCAATGTTTTTACAGGAATATTTTTGCTTTTGGTTGTACTTTCTTTTTTCGCTTCTCGGGATTTGACAAAGCCGTTGAGTTTGGTTACTTCTCGTTTGAAAAAAATTACATTGAGTGGCGACAACAAACCTTTAGATTATAAATCAGATGATGAAATTGGTCTTTTGGTAGGAGAATACAATAAAATGCTAGTCAAATTAGAGGAAAGTAGAGCTGCATTGGCTGCTAGTGAAAAGGAATCAGCGTGGCGAGAAATGGCAAAACAAGTTGCTCACGAAATCAAAAACCCTCTTACGCCTATGAAACTAACTTTGCAACATTTGCAGCGTGTTTTGGCGAATGAAGAATCTCCTGCCGAGCGTTCTATTAAAAGTTTGCTCACTCAAGTAGATACATTGAGTGATATTGCGACTTCGTTTTCGGCTTTTGCAAAGATGCCAATTCCAAAAACAGAGCGTTTTGATGTTTCTATGGTATTACAAGAAACATTGATTCTGTATAAAAATGATGGAAGTGTGCGTCTTGATGCTATTATTGACCAAGGAGAATTTTATGTAAATGGAGATTCGAAACTCATGGGACGTATTTTTACCAATCTAATTTTGAATGGAATACAGGCTGTTCAGGAAAAAGACCCACATATCAATGTTGTCCTAGAAAAAACAAATCAAAAATCGCCAAAAACAATTTTACTCTATATTCGTGATAATGGAAAAGGAATTGATGAAGACACAGCTAAAAAACTCTTTATTCCAAACTTTACAACTAAATCAACAGGTTCTGGAATTGGTCTTTCAGTAGCAAAACGTGGAATAGAACACGCAGGAGGTAAAATTTGGTTTGAAACAGAGCCTTATTTTGGAACAACCTTTTTTATTGAATTGCCTTTGGTTGAGTAGATTAAGAACCCCAAAAATCATCGTTAGAAGAAAATGGAGAAATAAGTGTAGCTTTATTTTGAGCGTGAAATAAATCTCTTCCTATTTTATTGATAAATTCATTTCTTTTGCTCGTAATTTGTGGAATATTAACCCCTGCTGTCTTATTATTTGCTCCTATAATTATCCCAAAAATAGAATTTTTATTGATATTCATTCGCTGTTTAAAAAGTTCTATTGTTACTTTTATCTGTTCGTAGGGTTTCGAAATTCGTTCTGCATCTCCTTTCAATTCTACAAAATAGTATTGATTATTTGTGTTATTATAGTTTATGAAAATATAATCACATTTTTGACTCAAATTACTATTGATGTTATCAAATAATTTTTCAAAATCTATACAAATCAAACGGTTTGTTTGTGCTGTATTTTTGGTCGGTTTTGATTGAAGAATTATAGTTTTCCATTTTCTGTTTTCTCAAAAAACACATTTTCCTCAAAGAAAACTAAGCATTCTTTGTCATCAAATAATTTGATGGTTATCTCATTAGAGTTTTCCTTTTTATTGGCTTCTTTTATCCACTTTTTGGAGGTAATTTTTTTCATCCAGACACCGAGTTAGAAAGGTTACTTTGTAAATCTAAAAGTTGTTCGTACGTAATTCCGATTTCTTCTGAAACCTTATCAATTATTTCTGCATCAATACTTTGTGTGTCTTGATTGACTACATTGTCAAAAATAAACTTTCCATTTTCTGTCTGTTTTGCACTATATACACACACACGACTAACATCTAAACGTTCTTCTTTGGGAACTAAAGAATTTAAAGTCAAATCATCTTCGCTTAGTTGTTTTTCCAATTCTTTTGCCTTCATCAAAATATTCAAAACGGCTAATAAATAGGGCGTGTGCGTAGAAATTAGTAATTGAACATTTGGGTTAGAGTTTAATAAAATTACAATCATTTCCATTAATGCTTTTTGTGATGCAGGAAATAAATGGGCTTCGGGTTCTTCATAGATTCTGAAGGCTGCTATTTTATCAGAGATGATAAGATTATTAATGTCTTGCAAAAGTCTAATCACTTCTTGTTGTCCAGATGAAGTGTTTTGTAAAAGAATCTTATTTTTTTCTATATTTATTCCTTCACTGCTATCATTTTGAAAATAATTTCCTCTTAAAATTTCTTCTTGTTTAACCATAGATTCTATCAAGTTTTTATCTTGGAAAACAATGTTACTAATAGTTTTGAATATTTTTTTAAATGTAAACAATGGTTAATATAAGAGGAAATAATTAAAGCATTTTCATTGATGGTAGGATATAATAATGGAGCATCAAAAGCACCTGTTTTAGACTGTCTAATATAATTTTCAAACTCTTCTTTGTATCCTTTACCAATTTCTATTACATTTTTATCTGCTAATGATAGAAAACTACGACCAGCAGGAAAATAGATGTTTTCTTTTTTATACGGTAAATATTTATCTAATATGCTGTCTATTTTATTTTCCCATAATTTGAATGTCCTATCATTAAATGAAATATTCGTTTTTTGGAGTGAATTTAATTCTTTAATGGGTTGTGTCAACTCTTCAGATAATTTTGATAAAATATCATTATCATCCTCAAATATAAAACCTTTGTCTTTATTTGAAAAAAAAATTAAAGAGTTGCCATTAGAATAAATAAACTGTATATAAAATTCTTCATTATGACCAAACATAGCTAAGAAAAATACTAAAATTATATTTTCAATTTTCTTTTCTATTTGTGATGTTTCATAACTATTTTGTTGGTAAAGCAATTCATTACCAATAAACTGTCCCAAAGTCTTAAAAAAATAAATCAACTTAGCGAGTGTACTTTTTCCACTAGCTTGTTGTCCGATAAAAAAAGTAAGGTCATTTACGTCTATTTCGGCATATTCTATGGCTTTAAAATTCTTTACTATTAATTTTTCCATTTCTGTTATCTTTCTGTCTTTATTTTTACTAAAATTCATTCAAGTTACAAAAATCTACAAATAAACTACTTCTCCAATTTTTGGAGCATTCAATTTTTCTGAAAGTCCTTGTTTTTCCATTTCTGAAGTAAGCCTATAACTGAGGAGTTAAAAAATAAGGAATTGCTAAAAATTGATTGTTTTCATTATAAAATACAATCTTAATTCGCTTACTGCTCGTTATTGACTTTCTGTTTTGGCTCTGAAAAAATAAAGTTACTGTTAAAAATTTTTGCTTGACTTTTTAGCTTTGTTGAGTCTTACAAATCAGTTATTTTGAGTACTTTGAGAACCTATTTTACTTTACTACTTACCTGTCTCATATATTTTAATAGCCTTGCCAATGCCAAAAAATAGGTGTTAATAATTTATTGCTGCTAAAAATCATCATTTAGAGCTTACAAAAGGCTATTTCTGTTTTTTCATACAATTCTACGGCATTTCTTTTTTCCATATTGGAAAGGCGTTTTTTTCGTTTTGAAAAAAAATAACCTCAATCTGTAAAGACTAAGGTTATTTTAATTGATTGTAAGTGAGCAAAATTAAATACAAATTACAAATCAATTAGCGAGTGATTTGGCTTCGCCGAGCTATCGGTTTTATGATTGGTATGATAATTACAGGATAATACAATGAAAATTAAATTAGTATAATAAATAATATTTGTTTTTTGTGTTTCATTTGTATTATTTTGAGTTTTATGTATATTTAATTCTGCATTGGTACTTATTACAAATTAAATTCTAATCCGTCAAAATTTCCTCCTCATCTTGTCTCATTACTTGTACAACTCCATCTAGTTCTTTGAGTTCAGTAATCAGTTTTTGTACTTGGTCGGTATTCAAGACACGCAAACGAACTTTTCCCTCAAAAACAGTTTCTTTGTGAATATCAAAACTAATTCCACAGATATTGACTTTGTTTTGATTAGAAATAATACGAGTAACGTCATTGACAAGTCCCATTCTGTCAGCTCCAATAATGGTAAGAAGCACTTCGAATGTTTGGTCTTTTTGACTTGACCAGTTTACAGAAATGATTCTATCTCCATACGAAGCCATAATGGCAACAGCATTCGGACAGTCAGTTCTGTG
>DAIUBX010000156.1:0-1872 GCA_036846465.1 Bernardetia sp. | reverse complement strand
CATCACCGGGGATAGGGTGGCAACATTGCGACAAGTGAAACTCAATGGTCGAATCTCCTCCAATCAAAAGAATATCATCTTTTTTCTTTTTCTTGAATTCTTTGTCTTTAGGGTCTTTTTTTGCTCTGATTTGTGAGGCTTTGTACTCCTCGTCGTCATCTATAAAACGCTTGATATGTGTATGCTCAATTTTTCCTTTTCCAACAGCAAAATAAAAATCAGATGCATATTTATAACCAAAATAATCTAAAAGTTGATTGACTGTTGCATCACTATACTCTAGTTTGAGTTGTTTGAGTTTTCGCTTGATGATTTCTTTTCCGTCTTCAATGATTATTTTCTGGTCTTTTTTGAGAGCCTGACGAATACATTGTTTTGACTTCGAAGTACGAACATAAGAAAGCCAATCTTCATTTACTTTCGTTTTAGAAGAAACCAAAATTTCTATTTGGTCACCATTTTGAAGTTCGTAGTTGAGAGGAACAAGCTTATGATTTACTTTTCCACCCATACAACGCTCACCAATTTCAGAATGCACATCAAAGGCAAAATCTAAAATGGTAGAATGTTGAGGCAAAACTTTTAAATCGCCTTTTGGTGTAAAGACATAAATTTCATCACTAAAAAAGTTATTCTGAAATTCATCAACAAACTCTAAGGCTGAAAGGTCTTTATTCTCAATACTTTCTCTCACCCTAGCAATCCAACCTTCAATACTAGATTCACTTTTGTCTGTTCCTCCTTTGTATTTCCAATGGGCTGCATAGCCTTTTTCAGCTATTTCGTCCATTCTGTGCGTTCGAATCTGAACTTCCACCCATTGTCCTTTTTTGCTCATTACAGTTGTATGAAGTGATTCATAACCAGTAGTTTTGGGAGAACTAATCCAATCCCTTAAACGCTGTGGACTAGGCTGATAAAAATCAGTTACGACAGAATAAGTACGCCAACAAGCTGATTTTTCATCTTCTCCAATTCCTGTATTGAGAATAACCCGAATAGCAAACAAATCATAGACTTCATCAAAAGGAATTTGCTGACTTTGCATTTTCTTATGAATAGAAGAAATGGATTTCATTCGACTTTTAATTTCAAAATCTAATCCTTGTCGTGCCAGTTCTTCTTCAATGGGCTTTTTAAATTCATTGATAAAACGAGTACGAGAAGCCTTTGTTCTTTTGATATGCTCAATAATTTCATTATAAGCCTTGCGATTAGAATACTTTAATGATAAATCGTCGAGTTCGGAACGAATATTATACAATCCCAAACGGTGGGCAAGAGGTGCATAAATGTACTGCGTTTCGGCTTTTATTTTGAGTTGTTTTGCATTTGGCATACTTTCTAATGTACGCATGTTGTGCAGACGGTCAGCAATTTTGATGAGAACAACACGAATATCTTCCGAAATAGTCAAAAGAACTTTTCTAAATGTTTCGGCTTGTTGTGATTTTTCTTGCCCAAACATATCACTAGGCACTTTTGTAAGTCCATCAATGATTTTGGCAACTCGTTTTCCAAATTCTTTTTCTATTCTTGAGAGAGGAATATCCGAATCTTCAACGACATCGTGTAATAAAGCACAAATGATAGAGGTCGTTCCTAGCCCCATTTCTTCCACTACGATTCGTGCTACCTCAATCGGATGAAAAATATAGGGTTCACCTGATTTTCTGCGTACATTTCCGTGTGCTTCAGTGGCTATCTGAAATGCTTTTTTGATTTTCTGAGCGTCATCTCCTTGCATATACGGACGAGCGAGTCGCATCAAATGACGATAACGCTGCAAGATTTCAGACTTTTCTTTGGCTTCTCTTTCTTCTTGTTCTTTTTGTATTTGTTGTTGTTCTGTGAGTTCGGATTGTTCTTTTT
>DAIUBX010000155.1:0-6874 GCA_036846465.1 Bernardetia sp. | reverse complement strand
ATGCTGGAGAATTAGGTGCAGGACATACAGTAACGGCATTATACGAAATTATTCCTGTCGGTGTAAAGAGTGAATTTTTGACTTCAGTAGATGATTTGCGTTATCAAAACAGTTCTAAAATAAGTGAAAATTATACGGCTGTTGCTTCTTCTGACGAGCTTTTAAACTTGAAATTACGCTACAAAAAACCAGATGAAACCAAAAGTAAATTGATTGTAAGTCCATTAAAAGATGAAAATATAACTTTATCCAAAACGTCTGATAACTTTCGTTTTTCGGCTGCTGTGGCAAGTTTTGGAATGATTTTGAGAAATTCTGAATTCAAATCAAATTCTTCGTATCAGCAAGTAATAGACTTAGCAAAAACTGCAAAAGGAAAAGATACAGAAGGTTATAGAGCTGAGTTTTTGAAACTGGTAGAAAGTTGTATGTTGATGAGTAAGTAAAGTATAATATTGAACAGCCTTTTTATAATTTTTCTTATAAAAAGCCTTTTTTGATGCCTTAAACAAAGATTTTTCTTGTAATTGATAATTTATTTGTAGTTTTGTAGTTATAATTTACACAAACATTATTACCCAACACTTTTTTACAGACAAAATCGATACCTCTAAATTGACTACTCCTCTACAAAAAACATCTCGTTTATTTATTGCTATTCCTCTTCCAGAGTTTTTAAAAGATGCTTTACAAGAATGCCAAGAGTGGCTTTCTTCTTACCCAGAAATGAAGTCTATTAAAAATTGGATAGAACCTTCTAATATGCACATTACGCTACACTTTTTGGGAGAAGTTTCGCATCAAAAAATTTCACAAATACAGGAAGTAGTAAATCAAACAGCAAAAGAATTTCCTCTTCTTCTTACTATGAAGGACATTGGAACATTCGAAAAAAAAGAACTTCCTCATGTGCTTTGGGTAGGGATTTTGAAAAATGAAGCCCTATCTAATCTTTATGAAAAATTAGCTCAAAAATTAGAAGCAACATATGTAGAAATTGAAAATACAAATGCTGAAAATTATACTCCTCATGTTACTTTAGCTTATCTTCGCACTGACGATGAAACTAAAAAAGTAATAAAAGAACGTCTCCAAAAAATAATGGTAGGAGAAATTGGTGTTTGGGATAGTAATGAAATTGAGTTAATCAGCAGCACACAAACTGAAGAAGGTTCTGTTTATAAAGTTATTAGCTAGAATTTTATATCGTTAAATACGATGTTATTTGTATGAGGCTCTTCATCAAATTTTATATTTTTGTCATTCATGAGGCGAACAAGGGTTAAAATTGATTAATGCTATTCAAAAATAACCTTTTTGAGCCTTTTTTGATAAAAAGGGACTTAAAAAATAGCCTAGAATACTAAATATTAGGTAGTTAAATACCGAATTCATGTGAGATTAGCATTTAAGTTTTTTATTTCCACTCTTGTTTGGCTTCTTTGCTCAGAAGTAGCATTGCCAAGCCCCAACCTAGAGAAGCCAAACTGACAATCACCAAAGATATAGCTCCAATAATATAGATGTCTTCTTCTACATTGATGGGTTTATTGGCTGTGAAAAATAGGTATAAAGTAACTAAACCGATTCCTGCCAAAACACTTAGTACTGAAAAAATCCAGCTTCCTATTTTAGGCAACAACCACAGCATTACACTAAGAATTAAAAATGTACTTGGAACAAAGATTGTCCAGAATGGTGCGCCTGAAGACATTAAGGCAGGAAATAGTAAAATAGAAAAAATAAGCGTAGTGAGAGAAACAATACGATTGGGTTTCCAAAATGTAGAAAGAGGAGTTTCTTTTTCAGTCACTAAAAAATCAGCGTCTAAAAAATTGTTGTATTCAGTTTTATTACTTTCAAATTGATTTATTTTTGAGAAAGCAATCAGAAACAAAAAAACAGCAGGAACAAGAGTGGGTACTAATGCAATAATAAACTCTGTAGAGCTGGAAGAGATAAAAAGAATGGCAATGTATTCTAACAAAAAAAATAAAGATAGCGTATAGGTAATTTTTTTAGCTACTTGAGAGGCTACAGTCTACCAACTTAAAGAGCCAAAAAAGGAAAAAAGACCGATAACTCCAAGTAAAATCACAAAAAAAGATTCTTTTCCGTTTAGTAATGCAGTTAATGACCATTTGCCTTTAGTGGCTGCATATAAGATGAAAATATTCGTACAAAATACTCCTATTGCTAAATGAATAAGTGAAATGGAATGACGAATTGGGCTATTAGCTATCATAATTTGAGAAATTACATAAAAAAAGCATTTTATTCTCAATATAAGAATAAAATGCTTTTTTGTTTTGATACTTTTTTAGAAAATGGTTTTATTTCTTTTTGGAAAGTAACCATTCTTTTGCTATTGCTCTTTCTTCAAAATAAGCAACTTTAAATCTATTATTAATTGCCATAATTGACTTTAAAAGTACTTGAGCTGCAATTCGTTGAAAGGTAGTACTAGATTTTATTACGGCTACTTCAAAGTTTTCTCCTAGTTGTTTTTGAAGCATGGGTATAAACTTCAGAACTAACCAAGCTCTTGATTTTGAAGAAACATTCCCTACATTTTCTTGATTAAACAAAACTTTGGTATAGCCTTGTGTTTTCTCTGTGTCTAAAAGAAGCAAAAATACTTCTTTGTACTCTTCTTCATTTATATCGCCCTCCATTTTAATAAGAATATATTCCTCTTTGTTATTCACATAGGAAGTAATGGATTTATCTGGGCTTTCGTAAAAAGGCATCATAACGGTATGACTGTAAGTTAAAGCAGTGTGTGTATAGGTATATCTTACAAAAGAACAAAATTTATTCTCATTTAGCAAAAATACTACTTTTATAAGTATTTTAACAAAAATTAAATCAAAAAATTATCTCAATGATAGCATTTATTTTTGAACGATTAATTTTTGAGTAATCATTCCTATTTGAGTTTGAATTTTGACCAAATACATTCCGTTTGAAGGTTGTTTGAGTTGAATCTCAAAATTAGAAATAAATATATTTGGAATCGTTTTTTGATAAATTAGTTGTCCGATAGAATTATAAATTTCAATAGATTCTACTCTCAAATTCTGTGTTTCCAAACTAAAATTACCTTGACTTGGATTGGGATAAAGATTTACTAAATTATTCAAGTTCTCATCCTCAACTCCCAAAACTCCATCAGGCGACAAAATTACAGAGATTGCATTTGAATAATTCTGACCACGACTCGCTGCATAAGAAAGCCAATCTCCATTTGCTTTTCTTTCCCATCCTTTTCCTTCTTGTTTCTTTTCTGTAAAAATAGTGAATGTATTTAGGCTCTCATATTCCAATTCTACACTAATAAAAAACTGGGAAGGAACATTTTGTGGTTCATCAAAAACAACTCTCGTAAACTGTCTTCTTCTAAAAATATCTCTATCTATAAGTGAATACAGTACTTTTTGACGATATAATTCTTCCTCTGGTTTTCCATTACCATCTACCGACCACATCACAACATCAAAAGTTGTATTGAGATTTCTTATAGCTGCATCTGCGAAAAAGACATCAACAGCATACAATTTGTTAGCAGAGCCAAAATCACTAAAATATTCAGCTTTACTTATTGTGCTTTTATCATCGTGTCCTGCGAGTGGTTTGTTATTGATTACTTCTGTCTTCAAATTTTGAGAGATACTATTACTTATTTTTCTTCCTTTAACAACCTCAATAACATCAGCTTTTGTGTTTTCTCTTGTGCCTAAAGGGTTGGAAACTTGAAGAGTAACATCATAAATTCCTTCTTGAGTAAATGACACTTGAGGAGAAGCACCACTTGCTTGTAATGTTGTATTTCCTTCGATGCTCCAATTAAAATCTACTCCAAAATTTGTTTGAGAGAAAAAGTTAGCTTTTTCAGAAAGTAAAATCAAAGGATAATTAATATCAAAATCAACGACTGGAGCTTGTAAATTAGTAACTTGACGGATACGCAGATTATCTAAATACAGGTTATTATTATTTGCTCCTATATTTCTGAATTTTACTTGCATAAAACGAGCATCTTCTTCTGCCTCTATGTAGAGTGTATATGAGTTCCATTGAGAAGGTAATGGACTAAAACTTGCCGTTTGGTTAATTGCTGTTTGAAGCTCTTCTCCTCCTTTTTTCCAAACAGTCAAAAATTTATCTCCTGCATCAGTAGTATAAGAAATTTCTAAAGAATCTGAAATTTTGTTTTGATCAAAACCATACGCAACATCAAAGCGTACTTCAAGAATACGATTATTTGGTACTTGAATAAAAGGAGAAATAAATGCTAATTCGGCTTCACAAGAACGAAAATCTTTATTTGGAACATAAACGGAAAAATCACTAGAATTATAAGCTCCATCTGCAAAAATTCTCCAATTTGCTATGTCTGTTCTTTCAAAAGTCCAGCCTTCTTTTTGTAAATTTCTATCCTCAAAATCTAATAACGTTTCATTCAAAGCCGTTAAATTATCATCCACTACTTCAATCTGAATACTTCGTATATCCTCTGTTCCGTCATTAGATATTACTTTTAAAATAGCCGAAAAAATACCTCGTTGAGAATAAGTAACAGTAGGGTTCTGCTCATTAGAAGTAGAAGGAGTACCTCCACTAAATGTCCATTGATAGGTATCTATTTGTTTGTTTCCTGTGGCTAAAGATTTGTCTGTAAACTTTATTTTTCCTCCTTCAATAACCCTTTGTTTAGAGGCTTCAAAAATAGAAAAGAGTTTGTTTGTTATTGGGTCGGCAGCTCGGGATGTTAAAAGCTCTTCTCTACGAGGTGAAATTGCTAAAACAGTCTGCATACGTTCGACTTGATCTTCTGTAAAAAGAGTCATGCACTCATCGTAAGTATAATCCATAAAATTTTGTACCATGGCTAATTGCCCTGCCTCACAAGATGCCTCATTTAGATCACATTGTCTTTGTGGTTGTGATTTATTTGGCGTATCATCACAAAAATCATCAGTTGAACATGAGTTGCCTTCCCAAGTATGCAAAAGACCAAAAAAATGACCAGCTTCATGGGTAGCAGTACGACCCAAATTGAGAGGTGCGCCTTCGATGAGTTGAGGAATATTCGGTGTTTTTTCTATCGAACCAAAATTGATATGACTTACTACAATTCCGTCTGTACTTGCACCTTTAGTTTCGTTTCTAATACCATCTAAATTTGATAAAGTAGGAAATTGTGCATATCCATACGCCCCACTTCTCATATTGGTTACCCAAATATTAAAATAATCTTTTGGATTCCAAACTGTTGAAGGCTTTGCATACAAGTCAAAAGTAGCACTATCCCATTGTCTGAGGCAACCTTTTGAACGATGAATACCAGGTTCTGCTAATGGATTTCCATTTGGGTCAACCGTTGCAAGGACAAATTCAATACTAGGATTGGCTGCTACATCTTTAAAAATCTCTAATGTTTCATCTTTATTAGGATTTCTAAAATTAAAATCTTCATTCAAGACTTCAATTTGTCCATAAATTTGGGCTGCCGAAATATTACTTCCTTCGCCTATAGATTCGCCATTATGAATGACGTGAACAATGATAGGAATTCTATAAGTAGATTCTGTTTTCTGAACTTTATGGAGTGAGGGGGTATTCTTTAATTCTTCTTTTTTTTGAGTAATATACTTTTGTAATCTGTTCTCAAAGACTTCACTACCAGCTACTTTGTCTTTATTATTCAAATAATATTCTGTTTCAGAAGTCTGACAAGTACGCTGCGAAAAAGCATTAGAATAAGAAACTAATAAGAAAAAAACTGTCAGAATAGACAGAATAAAAGAATAAAAAAATGTGGATAGAAAATTAGTTTTCATAGCTAAAGTGATAGTAGAAAAAAAGTAGAATATAAATTATCTAGTAAAAATACAAAAAAACAATAAAAAATGATAAATTTTAACATCTTCTTTATAAGGACTCGAACAGATTGAATTTGGTTGCATTCTATTTTTTTTAATACTTTATTATGAAATTGATTATCTTGCGTAGAGCAAATATAAATTATGAATTTTTACAGAAATCACAAAAGAAATCATTGTCATGACAACTAAATATATCAACCTTTTTACAGATTTTGGCTTCAAAAAAATATTTGGAGAAGAGCCAAATAAGGATTTATTAATCAGTTTTTTGAATGAATTATTGAGAGATAGAGAAAAAATAACTGATTTGACATATCTCAATAATGAACATTTGGGTAAAAGTGAACGAGATAGAAAGGCTATTTTTGATTTGTATTGTACCAATGAGAAAGATGAGAAGTTTATTGTAGAAGTTCAGCGAGTAAAACAGCAATTTTTCAAAGATAGAAGTCTGTATTATTCTACTTTTGCCATTCAAGAACAAGCACGAAAAGGCAAAGATTGGATGTATGAATTGCGAAACGTTTATACTATTGGGATTTTAGATTTTGAGTTTGATGATTCAGATGAAAATCATTTTCATCACAATGTAAAGCTAATGGAAACTACTACAAACAAAGTTTTTTATGATAAACTGACTTTCGTTTTTTTAGAAATTCCTAAGTTTGATAAGCAATTACATGAATTAGAAAACGACTATGAAAAATGGATTTTTGCTTTCAAAAATTTACACAAACTAGCTGACAGACCAGATAATTTGCAGGAAGGGGTTTTTAAAAGACTTTTAGAAATAGCCGAAGTAGCTCAATATGATAAAAAAGAACAGTTTGTTTATCAAGAAAGTCTAAAAGATTATTGGGACTTGAAAAGCTCAATGGAAACCTATTTTATGGAAGGACGAGAAGAAGGGCGAGAATTGGGAAGACAAGAAGGAAGACAAGAAGGAAGACAAGAAGGAAGACAAGAAGGAAGACAAGAAGGAAGAC
>DAIUBX010000154.1:0-6881 GCA_036846465.1 Bernardetia sp. | reverse complement strand
TTCGAAGAAGAATTAACTCTACCATTGCTCGTGTCCTCACGAGCAATACATAAAAACTTTAAGTTGACAGCATTGAGGTGTGTCTTTGCCCTACATAATTTTCAAATCATTACTTCTAAAATCTAACTTCATACTTCTAATTTTATTTCCATGTTTCCACTTTCATTATCTATCAACGGTCTTTATTCTTACAAAAAAAAGCATACTATCAATTTTGATACACTCTCAGAAGCTGGTATTTTCGGTATTTTTGGAAAGGTAGGAAGTGGAAAATCTAGTATTTTGGAAGCTATTACATTTGCTGTTTTTGGGAAAACAGATAAGCTCAATATTAGTGGTGATAATAGGTATTACAACATGATGAATTTGGATAGTGATGTTGTCGAAATTAGTTTTGAGTTTTTGGCTGGAAAGGAAAAAGAGCATTTTATTTGTGAGTTTATAGCCAAACGAAATTCTAAAAAGTTTGATACAGTTACCAATTATAATCGAAGAGCAGCCAAAAAAATAGAAAACGACTGGCAAACTATCGAATTTGAAGAAGTAGAAAAAGCCGTCGGTCTTTCGTACGATAATTTCAAAAGAACAGTTATTATTCCACAAGGACAGTTTGCTGAGTTTTTGCAGCTCAAACCTGCTGCTCGAATAGACATGATAAAAGATATTTTTTCGCTACACGAATATGACTTAGCAGATTCTACACGTAGTTTGAAAAAAGAAACTGAAAATCAAATTGAAGTAATTGAGAATGTAATTTCGCATCAGTTTGAATATTTGACGGAAGATTTTATTCAAAACAAACAAACAGAAGTAGAAAGTCTCACTCAACTTATTTCAGAACAAGAAAATCAAATCAATCAAAAAAATGAACAGAAAAGTCAATTAGAAATCATTAAAACAATTTTTGAAGAGAAAAACAAAAAACAACTTCAACTTCAAAAACTGCAATCTCAAGAAGAAACAATCAAAAAGAGAGAAGCGAATCTGAATCAATTTATTTTAGTTAAAAATGAATTTGAACAGGATTTGAAAGACCAAAAAAGAATTAGTGCAAATCTAAATTTAACCAAAGAAAAGCAAAAAGACATAGAACAAAATCTTCAAAAAGCTCAAAAAAATTATGATAAAACACTTGAATTACAAAAAGAAATTTCTATCCAAAAAGAAGAAAACTCAAAAAAACTAGAGCAAATTGAACCTATCAATCAGCTTATCCAACTCAAAGAAGTACAAGAACAAATCAGTGAAAAAAGTGCAAGAATAGAAAAAGGAACAAATCTAATTCTCCAAAAACAAGAAGAAGCGCAAAACATTAAGTCAGCAATCAGTAAAGAAAAAGAGAATATTTCAGAATTTAAAAGCAAAATCATTGATACTGAAAATCTACAAAATGCTTTTATTTGGTTTGATAAAAATGAAACATTATCAAAAAATAAAAATGAAATCAATGCAGAAGTAGAAAATGCAAAATCAGAAATTGAAAAAATAGAAACTCAAAAAGTAGCTTTCGAAGCCAACACGTTACAACTTTCTGAAAAAGAGATAACAAGAAATATAGAAAGAACAAATCAAGAAGTTGAAAAACTGACAATGCAAAAAGGACTTCATCAAGCTGTTCATGCACTGGAAGATGGTCAGCCGTGTCCTGTTTGTGGTTCGGAATCCCATCCAAATATTTTAGATGTAGAAAATATTGATAGTAATCTAAAATCACTCAAAAAACAGAAAAAAGAAGACGAACAAAACCTCAAAACACTTCAAAAAGAAGAAACAGAATTAAGTAGATTTATAGAAAAAATCATAGAAAAAAAGCAAAGTTTAGATAAGCAAATTCAAAAACAATTAATAATTAAAACTGAATTTTTAACTCATCAAAAACTGTTTTTAGAGAATGAGAAGGAATGGAAAAATTTATCAAAAACTGAAATTCTCAAAATTCAGAAAGAACAAAAAACAATTCAAACTCAAATCAAAAAATCAGAAACGAACCTTTCAGAATTAGAAAAACAAGCCGAAAAAATAATTGCTGAAATAGAAAAATACAAACTAGGTTTAGAAAAAATCAAAGAAGAACATGCCTCACAGACTGGACAGATAAAGGAGTTAGAACGAAACTCTGAAAAAGTAAGTCAGTTGTATATCAATTCTTCAATTTCAGAATTAGAAAAAACGATTGTAGAAATAAAGGCAACTGCAGAAGAATCAGAACAAAAATTTCTAAAAAACCAAGAACAAGAAAAACAGTTTTTCCATCAAAAAAGCGAATTAGAAGGAACACTAAAATCTATTCTTTCCCAAGTTGAGAATCTAAATGAAGAGCTAGAAGTAAATCAACAACAGAGTTTACAAAAACTAGAGGATTTTAATAGAGATTTGAAAAACAAAGTAAATCAGAATGATATTGAAATTATTTTAAAACAAAATATCAACACCGATAATGAGCGAAAGGAAATAACTACTTTCTTTACTAATCTAAAATCAACAGTAGAAGAATATCAAAAATTAGAACAGCAAACCAAAGGAAAAAACTATGAAAATGATTCATTCGAAAAACTTTTAAAAGAAATAAAAGAACTCACAGCAAAACAAAAACAAGATATTTATCAGCAAACTATCATCACTCAAGAAATCAAAAAAGCTGAAAAAGATAAACTAGAAAAAGCTGATTTAGAGAAAAAATTATCCAAACTTTTGCAGCGACAAGACAATCTGCAAACACTTACCAAACTTTTCAAAGGTGGGAGTGGTGGTTTTGTTGATTTTGCTTCAACGGAATATTTGAGAAATTTGTGTAGGTTGGCAAATGTTCGTTTTAGAGAACTTACTCATCATTCTTTAGAGCTTATTTTGAATGAAACCAATGAGTTTGAAGTACGAGATTTTTTGAGTGAAGGCAAAACAAGAGCTATCAAAACGCTTTCAGGTGGGCAGCTTTTTCAGGCTTCTTTGTGTGTGGCGTTGGCTCTTTCGGAGAGTATGCGAAAACAACAAGAGTTCTTTTTTATCGATGAGGGTTTTGGTTCTTTGGATAATGATTCGCTTCAAATTGTCCTTAATACTTTGCAAAGTCTGCAAAAAGAAAACAAAGTCGTTGGCATTATTTCGCATGTAGAAAGTCTTCAACAAGAAATTAGAACGCATTTACACATTCAAAAAAATCAAACCGAAGGAAGTTTTATTAAATTGGTGGCTGGATAGAAATGGATAATTTCTTTATTCTGATATTCTTTATTCATTTTTGTTTACTATAAAAATGATTAAGATTTAATAAGAAAATAAATAATTTGTGAACGTATTTCTATAAAATCATAATAATTTGTGAATACGTTCATATAAAACTATAATAATTTGTGAATACGTTCTGTTTTTGTTATATCTTAAAAAATGTTCAGATAGTATTTTGAGTTACTACTACTTCTTTTTTGTATATTTGAAAACACTATTAGTTCTTTTTTGAATTGGAGATGTTTTTTTATATTTGATTGTTTCTTTAAAATAAATCGAATAAAAAAGGAAGTCCAAATTTATGAACTCCCTTCTATAGGTCTTGTATTTAGTTACGTTTCAACGAATGAAAGAGGATTTACTAAATCTGTATGGCACAAAAATACAAATAAAATAGAAATATCTAAAGCAATAATTTGAATTTTTACTACTTCTTTTTGTATATTTGAAAATGCAATTTGTTGTTTTTTTTGAATTGGTGGTGTTTTTTTATGTGATTACAAAATTATAAATATCTAAATGAATGAATGTAAACAAATTAATTAAATTATAATGCAAAAAAAAGAATTACAGCATCAAAAATTTATGATTTATTACTCAATGAGTTCAAAATAAAAGAACAGATTGGAAGTATTGAAATAAAATTAGGAGGGATTTCTGCAAAATATAATGGAAAAGATGCAATAGGTGACCTTTTACAAGAATGGTTGCGTGAGTGGCTTATATTGAATAATTTTTATTTTAGACAACCTAAAAATACACAAGCGTTTCCAGATTTTTTACTTTCAGAGAGCAACAATTCAGATTTTTTAGAATTAAAAACTTTTCATGCAGGAGCTAGTCCAGCTTTTGACATTGCTAATTTTGATAGTTATTGCACTTCGCTTTTATTGATTCCTGAACGTATAGAAGTAGGTTAATCGCATCAAAAAACAAAGGTTTTTTGCTTCTCTTTTGTTTTTCTGCCATTGCCAACGTCTTGTTATCTTCGATAACAGACGATTGTCAAGGCAAAAAAACACATTCTCCCTTCGCAAGCGTTCTTTATCGAAGATAAAGAACGTTGCGAATGGGGAAAAACACGCTAAAAGGTGAAAAACATCCAAATTAGATGCGATTAACCTAGTATAGAAGCTGATTATTTAATTTTTAGCTACAAAATGGTAGATTCTATTTTGAGTATAGATAATATTTGGCTCAAAAAGGTTTGGGAAATGACAAGTTCTTCAGGAAAAGATCCTATAAAAATGCAAGTAAAACGAGGTCAAGTTTATAATATTCGTCCTTGTACTTGGTATTCTAGTCGTTTGAAAAATTTACCTTTTCAAGACAAAAAAGAGTTTTTAAATGCTCTTGCTGAAACCTTTAAATTTTATCCTCAATGTGATAAATACAAAGAAAATTGGTTAGAAAAAGTATCTACAAGCTATTTTGCAAATACAGGATTTAAACTTTAATTTTATCTTTATTAAAATTAGATGTTTTTTTTGAAATTCTATTTTTATTTTGTAAAGTATCTAAAATACGCTCTGAAATAACTTTAACAACAGAAACAACAACTGTATTTCCTAATAAATCAAAAGCTAATGTTTTTTTCAATGGGATTTCATAATTTTCAGGATAGCCAAACATTCTCAACCCTTCTCTAATTGTCAGTTTTCGTATTCCTTTTCCATCAACAACAGCAATTTTTATCATATCTGTTGCCACTAAAGTAGGTGCAATTTCTAAAGGATTCAAAATTTTATTAATCTCAAAACTCAGTTTCCCAGTTACAATATTATATCCTTTCTGTTTTGTTTCATCATATACACGAGAAGAAATAATTCCATTTTCTGTAACTTCTTTAACCAATTTTTTAGGATATTCAAATTTCAAATAGCCTTTCTCTACCAAATCATCTAGCATTTTTTCAAGCTCTGTGCTGTTTTTTTTACTTTCTTTTTGCTGATTATTATCAAATAAATCAATTTTAGAAGTAAAATAAAAAGATTCTACTTGCTGCAAAGTGAGAGGCATTCCGTCCATCCAGTCAATTCCAATTTCGGCAGCCCACTGTTTTTTTCTGCGTTCTTTAAATAAGCGATTCAATAAATTGATTTGTTCTTTTGTACATTCTCCTTTCAAACCAATATCCCAACTATGAATATTATTTTCGCCTCCTCGTTTATCTTTTATAGATTTTCCATATAATTCTTCAACTTTAAAGTGAGAAAGTAATTTTTTGGTAAAATCTGTTTCTAATAAAGGTTTATTTGTTTCTAAAATATCATTTAAAATAGCGTGTTTTTCTTCAAAATTATCTAAAGAAATTTGACAATTCTTTGTACCAACTATAAAAATTCGTTTTCTTGATTGTGGAACTCCAAAATTAAGACTATCCAAAACTTTCCACGATACTTGATAACCTAATTCTTCTAATTTGTATAAAATGGTTTTTAATGTTCTGCCTATTTCATCATTTTTGTTTTCTAAATCGTGCTTTACCAAACCTTCTACATTTTCCAAAATAAATCCTTGTGGTTTGTGATACTCTAAAATCCGTTCAATTTCAAAAAATAACGTCCCTCTAGTATCTGCAAAACCTTGACGTTTTCCACTAGAACTAAAAGGCTGACAAGGAAAACCTGCAAACAAAAAATCAAAAGAAGGAATATCCTCATTTTTTACATTAAAAATATCGCCTACAAAATTCTCTTCATTTTCATAATGATGATTGTGTTTTAAAGTTTGGATAGCGTAAGGCTTTATTTCAGAAGTCAAAACGCATTCTGTTTTTATTCCTTTTTCCCTACAAGCTTCTTCGAAACCCAAACGAATTCCTCCTAATCCTGCAAATAAATCTATAAATTTCATGCAAATAATTTTAACTGTTCTATTTTTTCTACGTTGAGGTCTATTTTTTTAGGTAATTCCTGTTCTGCAATTTTTCTATTTGTATTGAGTTCAAAAGGTTTTTTATTTATTCCTTTCAAAAAATGTTCAATTACATTTACTGTAAAACCATTTCCAACCATTTTATAACGTTGTGCATCACTACAAATTGAAGTATAATTATCAGGAACTCCTTGCAGTCTTTCGCATTCCAAAGGAGTTAGTTTTCTGACTTTATCCTCAATTAAAATTTTGGTAGTATCTGCTCTTGCCAAAACGGTAGGCGATTTTCCTTCAATTGAAAAAACTCTTCTTTGTCTTTCGTGGTCGTTCCAAACGTCTTTAGGCAAGTCAAATACTTTTATTAATCCATCTTTTGAAGGTTTATTATTTTTATTTGTTTGACTGACAAAATCATTTATTTCTGTTTTATCAAAAAAATATTTTTCATCTGCATTGTGTTCTAAAATATCTTTTAAAGCTAATGGAGTTATTTCTGTTGGAAAATTATCAAAATCAATATTTGTCCAATAATATCTAGGACGAGATTGAGCCGAAAATAACCCTGAATTAATCTCTATAAAATCAATTCCTACATATTCACTCATCAAACTTCCCCATTTATTTTTTACATTTTCAAGCAAAAAATAAGTAGGTTTTAGTTCTTTTAAAAGTCGTATGTATTCATAAAACAAAGATGATTTTTCGCCTTTTAGTCCTAGCCCTTTTTGTGCTTGACTCAAATCTTGACACGGACTTCCACCAATTAATAAATCTATTTT
>DAIUBX010000153.1:0-6915 GCA_036846465.1 Bernardetia sp. | reverse complement strand
GCCCCTGGCCCTGATGTAGCTATACAAACACCTACTTTTCCAGTTGCTCGTGCATAACCTTGTGCTGCATGGGCAGCTCCTTGTTCGTGTCTTGTCAGAATATGAGTTAGTTTGTCTTCCACATCAAAAAGGGCATCATAAACTGGCATAATTGCTCCCCCTGGATAGCCAAAAATTAAATCAACATGTTCACATAATAAAGACTGAATTAGTGCTTGTGCGCCATTCATTATATTTTCTTGCTTTTTGGGTTCTGCTTTTTGCTCTATTTTCTGTTTTTGCTGTTTTGCTACTATTTCCATTTTGGTTTTATTTTAGGTTTAACTTTGAGGTTTATTTTTTTTAGGATTTAAAGGCTAAAATTCGTCTGTTACGCAACCTTCGGAGGCACATGAAACCGTTCTTGCATATTTGTACAAAACACCTTTTTTGATTTTCAAATCTGGTTGCTTCCATTTTGATTTTCGTAACTTCATTTCTTCATCAGAAACAGCTACTTCTATTGTATTTTTGATGGCATCAATGGTAATTATATCTCCATTTTGAACAAGTGCAATCGCTCCTCCGTCTTGTGCTTCTGGCGAAATGTGTCCAACTACAAAACCGTGTGTTCCTCCTGAAAAACGACCATCTGTTATTAAAGCAACATCATTTCCTAATCCTGCTCCCATAATTGCAGCCGTTGGTTTTAACATTTCAGGCATTCCAGGTCCTCCTTTTGGGCCTTCGTAACGAATAACAATGACATCTCCTTTTTCAACTTTTCCATCACGGATTCCATCATTGGCTTCAAATTCAGATTCAAATACTTTTGCTTTTCCTTTAAAAACTAATCCTTCTTTTCCTGTAATTTTGGCTACTGCACCATTTGGCGATAAGTTTCCTTTCAGAATTCTTAAATGTCCTGTTTCTTTAATTGGATTTTCGATTGACTTAATAACATTTTGCCCTTCTGTTAAATCAGGTATACCAAGTAGATTTTCGGCAAGTGTTTTTCCAGTTACGGTAAGACAATCTCCGTGAAGTAATCCTTTCATCAATAAGTATTTAAGTACAGCAGGAATTCCACCAACACGATGAACATCTTCCATTAAATATTTACCACTTGGTTTTAAATCAGCCAAAAAAGGAGTTGTATCGGATATTCTTTGAAAATCGTCTAAGGTAAATTCCACTTCGGCAGCTTTTGCTATTGCCAAAAAGTGAAGTACAGCATTGGTAGAACCTCCTAATATTGTAACTAATCGTATTGCATTTTCTAGGGATTTTTTGGTTACAATATCTTTAGGTTTAATGTCTTTTTCTAAAAGCATTCTGATAGTTTCTCCTGCTTTTATACTTTCTGTTTTTTTATCTTGACTCAATGCTGGGTTTGAAGAATTATAAGGCAAAGACATTCCTAATGCTTCAATCGCTGATGCCATAGTATTTGCTGTGTACATTCCTCCACAGGCTCCCGCCCCTGGACAGGCTTTTTCAATGACGTTTTGATACTCTTCTTGTTCCATTTTACCTGACATCTTCTCACCCCAAGCCTCAAAAGCAGAAACAATATCTAGTTTTTTGCCTTCATGACAACCCGAAGCGATTGTGCCTCCATACACCAAAATACTTGGACGATTTACTCTCAACATTGCCATCAAAGCCCCCGGCATATTTTTGTCGCACCCCACAACAGTAACCAAAGCATCATAAGACATTGCTTCAACAACCATTTCGATAGAATCTGCAATTACATCACGGGAAGGCAAAGAAAATCGCATTCCAAAAGTTCCCATCGAAATGCCATCACTCACACCTATTGTATTATAAATCAAACCTACTAAATCTGCATTTTGAGTTCCTTTTTTTATTTCTTTTGCCAAGTCGTTGAGGTGCATATTGCAAGGATTGCCTTCATACCCTGTACTTGCAATTCCTACAAAAGGCTTTTTGAGGTCTTCTCTGCTCAGTCCGATTGCATGAAGCATGGCTTGTGCAGCAGGTTGTGAATCGTCTTGTGTAACTCTTTTGCTGTATTTATTTAGTTCCATTTTTACTTTTTGTTAATGTTTAGTTTTTATTTTTTTGTGATGCGTAATTAAGATTTTAATCAAAAAAAAAGTCCTTCTCGTTATGAGAAGGACTTTTATATTTTTTACATATAATTCCAATCTCACCAAAGTAGTGCAGTAATAATAATAATGACAGCGATTAGAACTATATTTGTGATTGGTTGCATGTTGTTACTTTAAAATTAATTTGTGTGTTTTTTAATCAAATTTAATCAAAAAAAAGCCTATTTCGTATGAAATAGGCTTCGTATATTTTTTACATATAAATCCTATCTCACTAAAATAGTGCAGTAATAATAATGACAGAGATTAGAATTGTATATGTGATTGGTTGCATGATTTTATTTTGACTTTATTCGCTTTTACCTTTTATAATTTTGACTAATTAGTAAAAGGCGTTTTTAATTTCTGATTTATACGCAAATAAAGAGTATTTTATTTTAGTATCCAAAATAAATGCCTTTTTTTTTGAATTATTTTTGAATTATTTTTGATTTCTTTTAGATCACTTCTGAAGAAACGAAACATTCAGTTCTGATAACGACATAGCCCTCAGCGTAGCTAAACCGAATACACTGTGAAATATTGCAAAACTTTTGACGCAGTGTACTTTAAACATAAAGAGCGCAAATTTAATCCTTAATTCGTTAATTAATTTGGTTTATTAGTGCAGCATTTTTTCAAAAACCTTCGTAAAGGGAAATAGAAAGAATAAAATCAATACTTATTTTTTTACCCTTGAGAATTTTCCCAAATTCTAATAAACACATACCAAAATATTATCAATTCATTTATTACACCTTTTTGCAAAATTATGTATCGCAAATCTACGTTAGGTCATTTATTTGGCATTTCCCCTTTATCTGGTTTACTCTGTCTTCTAGCTATTGTTTCTATTTTTTCGCTCTCTAGTTGTGAGCAAGATGATTGTAGTTATTCTTATATTTCTTATGAACCTATTTTCATGAGTTATGATGAATTTAGAAGTGTTCCTGTGGAACTTCAAAACCCTCGTCCTCTAAAAAATGTAGGTAAAATTTATTTTTACAATAGATACTTATTTGTCAATGAACTCAATAAAGGAATTCATATCATTAACAATGCAAATCCTTCTGCCCCTGTACATGTTGGTTTTTTGAGTATTGTTGGTAATGTTGATATGGCTATTTCTGGAAATATTTTATATGCCGATAGCTATACTGATTTATTGGTAATTGATATGACAATCGTTACAAATCCTCAACTTCTTCAACGCATAGATAATACTTTCAACAAACAAATTTTTGGAGATAATGGCTATGCAGATCCAAATTATGGAGTTGTGGTAGATTGGGAAGAAAAAGAAGTTATTTCTACTTATGACTGTTCTTCACAAGATATATACTATTACAATTCTCCACAAATTGGCAATGATAATGGTGGAAATTCTGGTATTGCAGGTTCTATGGCTCGTTTTGCTATTACACAAAATCATCTTTATACACTTAATGGCGATAATTTAAAACCTTATTCTATCATCAATCCAATTTTCCCAGAAGCTAAAAGTGAAATTGAATTAGGTTGGGGAATTGAAACGTTGTTTCCTTACAATAATAACTTATTTATTGGTTCTCAAAGAGGAATGCACATTTATAATTTAGATGCGCCAAGTGAGCCAAGATTTATTTCTACTTACGAACATATTACAAGCTGCGACCCTGTGGTAGTTTCTGAAAGTACAGCCTATGTAACCCTTCGTAACGGTACAAATTGTAGAAATGGAGTAAATGAGCTTCATTTGATAGATATTTCTGACCTAGAAAATCCATCTTTAATTAATACACAACCTATGACAAATCCGTATGGTTTGGGAGTAGATTCAAAGTATAGAAACAAAATACTTTTTGTGTGTGATGGAGATGCTGGTTTGAAGGTTTTGAATGTTACTAATCCATTGAATGTACAACAAATTGCAGCAGACGCTTCAATAAATGGATATGATGTAATTGCTCACAATGATATTTTGATGATGATTGGAAAAGATGGTTTGTATCAATATAACTATCAAGACCCACAAAATTTACAGCTTTTGAGTATTATTCCAACGGAATAAAGTTAGAAGTTAGATTTTGTAGAATTAAGCACAAAAACTTTTGAGCTATTTTAAAGTTCCTATATGAATGAATCATGTAGGAACTTTTTTTGTAAGAAACAAATAAATAGCAAAGAAAAATAGAAAAAAACAGAATAATAGACAACATTATGACACAAAAAAAACAATTTGAAGAATAAGAAATATTAACCCGTAACTTCCTGAATTATACGTAATAGATTTTACAATATTCCTTCGGTACTGCCCTATCGGGCTGACCTAAGTATAAAAATAAGGTCAGTCCCGTAGGGCAGACCGACATAAAAAAAACGATTGAAGTGGGTTTGTCTGTTTTATAAAAAAAACTTTAACCGAAACAATCAGTTAAAGCATTTTATGTAAGATTGAAAGTAGAATGTGAGAAATTTACTTTTCGAAGCAAGTAAAAAAAACCTATTTAGAAAATGAGTTTACAGACTGGAAAGGTAGAAAAAAGTCGATGATGTGCTTGTTTTTGGATTGGAGGTGAATGAATCATTAAAAACATTTCTACTAAAATTCAAAGGAAATACATTTTATTGATTACTAACTGGTAGCTGTTTGGTTGCTCTTACCATTTCTCGTTTTGGTGGTGCGCCATCTAAGCTTTCTATCACCCAACCTGCTGTTTTTAAATCTCGTTTGAATTGTCCTTGAGCGCAATAAGTAACTAAAACTCCATTTTTTTTTGTTAGATTAAAAACTTTTTGAAGATTTGATAATTGCCAAACTTCAGCTTGTTTACTAGGTGCAAAGGCATCATAAAATGTACAATCAAAATAAACACCACTTTGAGTTTCAAAATTGTTTTTATACATTTCTAATGTAGTTTCTACTTTTTGTAGCGAAAAATAAGGTGAAATGCTATGCTTTTCCTCCCAACTACTTTGATGGAGTAGATTAAAAATTGTTTTACTTTCTCCTCCCAAAAAGTCAGTATAATTTAATTTTTCAGCAATTTCTAAAGGAACAGGGAATGGTTCTAGAGAAATATATTCTATCTCAATTTTATTCTGTTGAGCAAACTGATACGCCAAAATAGCATTAAGACCAGTTCCAAAACCAACTTCTAATATTTTAATTGAAGTATAATTTTGATTTTTTAAATGATTCAAGCCTTTATCTATAAATACCCAAAGCGATTCTTGAATTGCTCCGTTGTGAGAATGATAGGTTTCATTGATGTCATGACGAAGAAGCGTATGTGAACCATCTTTACTTTCTAAAAAAGAAAGTTCTAATTTTTTATGGATATTTTTATCTATGTTATGCATGGGTATTTTTGAAAATGGGAAAGAAATTAAAAAAGAAAGAGTATTTTAAAAGCATTTTTTCTCAAAAAAACAGAAAAAACAAATATTTTTAGCAATTTTTTAGCTAAAATACTTATATATCTCAAAATATTTTGGTATTTTTGATAAAATTAGTTACTTTTATTAGACAATGCTAAAATTAGATTAGACTAATTTACTAAAGCTATTCAAAAAAATTAGTTGTGAAAGCTATTTTAGAAAACACTAAGACACTTTTACAAAAACTTTACTAAAATACTGTTATTCAAATAATTCCAACGCTGTTATGTTTCTAAGCCAAAACCTACGTTATTTACGCCGTAAATCCAAAAAAAGTCAACAAACATTAGCTGATGAAGCTTCTATTTCTCGTGGTGCTTATTCTTCTTATGAAGAAGGAAGAGCAGAACCACGCCTTCAAACACTGCAACGATTAGCTCAAATTTTTGAGGTACAGATAGACAATTTGGTTACCAAAAACTTAGAAGAGGAAAGCCAAGATACGCCAAGCAAACGACTAGCTCGTTATGTAGCTGCTGATTCCTTGCGTGTTCTTGCTATAACGGTAGATGAAAATAATAATGAAAATATTGAAATGGTTCCTGAAAAAGCTGCCGCTGGTTATACCAAAGGTTATACAGATGTACAGTATCTAAAAGATTTACCAAAATATAGACTTCCATTTTTACCAAAAGACAGAACATACAGAGCCTTCGAAATTACAGGAGACTCAATGCTTCCTTTACAATCAGGTACTATTGTAATTGGTGAATATGTAACCGATTGGCACGAAGTAAAAGACGGACAAGTTTGTGTCGTTGTATTAAGAAGTGAAGGAATTGTACTCAAAAAAGTATTTAATAAAATTGAAGAAAAAGGGACTTTGCTTCTCAAATCTACCAATCCACAATACGACCCTTATGAATTAGAAATTGCAGAAGTAGGAGAGGTTTGGCGTTTTGTAGCCTATATTGGCAGAACACTTCCTCAATCAGATTTGGATGATTTGCGTACTGCTGTTCAACGTTTGGAAGAACGTTTTCAAGAATTTACGGTAACCAATCAATAAATTATTTAAGAAAAGAAATTAATTTTATTTTGTACGATATAACAGTAAAAAACAAAAAAGCATGATTCTTTGAATTGTGCTTTTTTTATGCTTTAACTTCTTGAAGTTATTTAAAAATGTTTATTTTTCCATAAAATAATGTGAACTCGGTATTATATTCACTAATTGTCAGTGAGTTATCGTAAGCTTTTTGTGTATCAGTTTGCCCTAACGGAACTGACCTAGCTTTGTGAGGGTCAGTCCCGTTAGGGCAAACTGAAAAAAGTATCTAATCTATATTTAAAATAAGGTAATTTTGTAATTGAGGACAGTAAGTATTATTCTTTCTTAGTACCTTTGTGTCTTGATTTAAGAATCATTCTTAATGGTGAGCATTAAATTATTTAGATA
>DAIUBX010000152.1:0-6962 GCA_036846465.1 Bernardetia sp. | reverse complement strand
ACCTAATTAGCTATATCAAATAACTATTTTACCTTTCCTAATTACTAATTCATAATTGAACTTGAATTACTGACAAAAACCAGTTAATTTTACGTATATATAAATATTAGACAACTAGAATTATTTTTTTAATCCAATTTTAGAATGAAATACGACGTAACAATTATTGGTTCAGGTCCTGGTGGTTATGTAGCTGCCATTCGTGCAGCACAATTAGGACTCAAAACGGCAATTATAGAAAAATATGCTACTTTGGGTGGAACGTGTCTGAATGTAGGCTGTATTCCTTCAAAGGCACTTTTAGATTCTTCAGAGCATTTTCATACTGCACAAAAAAACTTCAAAGAACACGGAATCGACATCAATGAACCAAAAGTAAATTTTGAGCAAATGATTAATCGTAAGCGTGATGTAGTAAGCAAAACCTGTGATGGTGTTGCTTATTTGATGAAGAAAAACAAAATTGATGTTTATCAAGGAGTAGGTTCTTTTATTGATAAAAATAATATCAAAGTTATAGCAACAGATAGTAAAGAAAAGGGCAAGGAAACTAAAATCGAAACCGATAAAGTTATCATTGCAACAGGCTCAAAACCAACTATTTTTCCGTTCTTCCCTTACGACAAAAAACGTTTTATTACTTCAACAGAAGCATTGGAATTGAAAGAAGTTCCTAAAAAGATGATTGTTATTGGTGGTGGCGTAATCGGAATGGAACTCGGTTCTGTCTATGCTCGTCTAGGAACGGAAGTTTCTGTTATTGAGTTTATGCCTTCTATTTTAGGTTCAATGGATAGCACAATGGGCAAAGAATTAGAAAGAGTAAGTAAAAAATCTCTCAAAATGAAATTCTTCTTAGAACATAAAGTAGAAGAAGCAAAACAAGATGGCGACGAAGTAGTAATAAAAGCTATTGATAAAAAAGGCAAAGAAGTAGAATTTAGAGCTGATTATTGTTTACTTTCTGTTGGTCGTAGTGCTTATACAGAAGGTTTAGGATTAGAAAACATTGGCATCAAAACAGATAATAGAGGAAGAGTTGATGTAAATGACCATTTAGAAACTAGCGTAAAAGGCGTTTATGCAATCGGTGATGTTGTTCGTGGCGCAATGTTGGCACACAAAGCCGAAGAAGAAGGTACAATGGTTGCCGAAATAATGGCAGGACAAAAACCTCACATCAATTATCTTTTAATACCAGGGGTTGTTTATACTTGGCCAGAAGTGGCAAGTGTGGGCTACACAGAAGAACAACTCAAAGAATCAGGCAGAAAATATAAAGTAGGTTCGTTTCCATTTATGGCACTCGGAAGAGCAAGAGCATCTATGGACACTGACGGACTTGTAAAAGTTTTAGCAGATGAAAAAACAGACGAAATACTTGGTATGCACATCATAGGCGCAAGAGCAGCCGATATGATTGCAACTGGCGTAACGGCAATGGAATTCAGAGCATCAGCCGAAGATATTGCAAGACAAAGCCACGCACACCCAACCTATATGGAAGCTGTAAAAGAAGCATGTTTGGCAGCAACAGGAAACCGTGCTATGCACATATAAAAATAAAATTTGATAATTTTTAAAAACTCCTTAAAGACTTTTTAGTTTTTAGGGAGTTTTTTTGTCGCTCTTAAAATGTTACTTTTTGGTAAAAATTGGATTTTCAAATTTAGCCAACTATTGTCAGAGTTATTTTGGGTTACCAAAAAACTACTGACAAAGTTTTAAAAAAATATTCCATTTTTCTATAATCCAAAAAATCATGAAAAAATCCTTATTTCTCCTCCTCTTTCTATTCTTAAATACTCTAGTTTTTGCTCAAACAGATTCCGTTTTCGTTTGGCAAAATTACCTTCCAAAATCAGTAGTTGATTCTATTGTTATTCTTTCTACGGATACTTTTGAAGTTAAACGTAGTAGCGAACTATATAAAATAGCAAGTCAGCAAGTCAAAGGTGAAAAAGATCGAAAGGAGAGAATAAAATCAGAAATGATAAAATTAGATTGGAGTTTAAGGTCACATAACGACAAAGCACAGAAAATGCTAAATTGGGGTAAATTTGATTTGAATGATTACCAAGAATATGTCAATTATTATGAAAAACAATATTCCATTACAGATTCTACTGATATAAAAAATATAGTTTCCTTATTCTATGAAAGAAATGACTGTGAAGAAGTAGAACAGATTTTTTGTATTCCTATTTTTAGAGAAATAGTCATTTTTTTTAAAGATGAAAAACCATTTTTTGCTATGAAAATTTGTTTTGGGTGTAATAAAATTGCTACCACTTCGCCACGAGATTTAGAATGTTTTAAAAGTTCAGATTCTTTTGAAAATGTAATTAAAGAATGGGAAAAAAGAGGTTGGTTGAAAAACAGGAAAAAAAAGTATGGTAGATATTGATTAATTTCAAAACATGAGAGTTTTACATAAAAATTTTCTATTCCAACGAAGCAATATAAATCAAACCTTTATCTACATAAAGTGGATCGTATGTAGTGGCTTTCCAAAAAATAGGATGTTCTTTTCCTGTATTATGAATATGAAAAGCATTTTTATAATCTCCTTCTTCCAAATACTTTCCATAAGTAGCGATGCACCATTGAATCGCAATTTGAAGCCCTTTTTCTCCATTCAAATCATCAATAGTTAATCCTTCTTTCACAACGTGATACCCCATAATCTGTAAAGCCCCCCAAGAAGTAGCCAACATGGTAAGTTCTTGTGTAGAATAACGTTCTAAATCTTGTTGAGTAAGATTTCCATATTTTTTTCTTTTACCTTCTTTTACAGCTTTCAAGTTTTGAAAAACATTGGGTTCATAACGACTTTGAGGTGGGTTTTGAGCCGAGCATTCCAATAAAACTAATGCCTTAAAATATTCCGAAGGTGCTTCTAATTCTTCACAAATACGTTCTATTTCTGCACCATAATTTCGCTCTACTTTTAGTACTGCATTCATCTTTGCACGTTCTGAAAATATCGGTTTCAATGCGCTATACGAACAAGAACGGAAATTCCATATTAAATGAACAAGAATAACAGCAACAAATATTTTGAAAAATAAACGCATATAAAAACTGTATGATTGAAAATTGATAAAGGATTTATAAAAATACTATTTTTCTTAGCAAAAAACAATAAAAGAATAGGGTTTTATATCATCTACATGTAGAGACTTAATTAACTTCAAACTTCATAATTCTAACTTCAAACTTTATTCTAATGCGCTTCCAACCAATTCTGACCAATTCCAGCTTCTACATCTAAAGGCACATCAATTTGATACGTCTTACTCATTATTTCCATAATTTTCGGTCTTACAATTTCTAATTCAGACTTCGGAACATCAAAAACGAGTTCATCATGAACCTGCAAAATCATCTTAGTTTGAAGGCTATTTTCTTCCAAATACTCCTGTACTTTTATCATGGCTAATTTGATAATATCGGCTGCTGTTCCTTGTATTGGCATATTTACAGCATTTCGTTCTGCAAAACCTCGCTGTGTCATATTTCTTGAATTTATGTCACGCAATGGACGTTTTCTACCCAAAAGTGTCTGTACAGATTCATTATCTCTTGCTTCATTGACAATTTTATCCATATAATTTTTGATAGAAGAAAATTCTGCAAAATAAGAATCAATCAATTTTTTTGCCTCTGTTGTTTTGATATTCAAACGCTGCCCTAATCCCATTGCAGAAACACCATAAATAATTCCAAAGTTTGCCGTTTTGGCAGAACGACGCATTTCTGGAGTTACTTCTTCTATTCCTACTTTAAAAATTTTGGCTGCTGTGGCTGTGTGAATATCTCTTTTATTTTTAAAAGCCTCAATCATGGTTGGGTCTTCTGCAAAAGAAGCCATCAAACGAAGTTCGATTTGAGAATAATCAATCGCCAAAAGAACATGATTTTCATCAGAAGAAACGAATGCTTTTCTTACTTCTCGTCCTCTTTCTGTTCGAATAGGAATATTTTGAAGATTTGGATTTGTCGAACTAAGCCTTCCTGTAACCGTAACGGCTTGATTAAATGAAGTATGCACTTTATTATCTTTTGGAGAAAGCAACAAAGGCAAAGCATCTACATAAGTTGATTTGAGTTTTTGAAGCTGACGATAATCTACAATTTTGGCAGCAATAGGATACTTTTCGGCAAGTTTTACCAAAATACTCTCGTCAGTTTTGTACTGTTTACTTTTTGCTGTTAGTTTTGGTTTTGGTATAAGATTTAATTTTTTCTCATCAAACAAAATTTCACCTAACTGTTTTGGCGAAGCAATATTAAATTCTTCTCCTGCTATTTCATAAATTTCTTTTTCTAAAATCTCAACTTCTTTTCCTAATTCAGTTGAAAATTCTTTTAAGGCTTCTGTATCGATATTCATTCCGTTCATTTCAATTTTTGCCAAAACAGAAATTAATGGAGTTTCAATATCATAAAAAACAGATTTTAGTCCTTTATTTTCTTCTTTCTCTAATTCAAAATGTAGTTTTTCTTTCAATCTAAGCGTAATATCTGCATCTTCGGCTGCATAATTCAGAATTTCTTTCGGCTCAAATTCTGCCATTGTTTGTACTTTTTTGCCTGTTCCTACAATTTCGTCATAAGAAATAGTTTTGTAATTGAGGATAGTTTGTGCCAAATAATCCATATTATGACGAAGTTCAGGCTCTAATAAATAATGCGCCAACATTGTATCAAAAAACTGCCCTTTTAACTCAATTCCATATTTATAAAAAATCTGATAATCGTACTTTATATTTTGTCCTATTTTTATAATTTTCGGATTTTCTAAAACAGGTCTAAACTCATTTAAAATAGCTTTTCGCTCTTCATCGCTACCCAAAACAGGAATATAAAAGGCTTCAAATTTTTTATAAGAAACTGAAAAACCTACAATATTTGCCTCAATGACATCTAAATTATCCGTTTCAGTATCGACAGAAATTTCATCTTGAAGTAAAAGAAACTCAAGTAAATGTTCTCTTTTTTCCTTTGTATCTATTAAATGATAATCGTGTTTTATTGTAAAAAGAGTATCTAGTTTGAAGTTTTCAACTTCTTGTTCATTTTGCTGCCCTTGATTTTCTTGGGAAGTTATTTGTGAGGTAGTAATTTCTGTTTCTGTAAAACCAAAAGGTAAATTCTCAAGAGCTTTTTGAGCTTCTTCTGGAGTTAGATTTGACTTTTTAGTTGCTTTTTGAGTAGGTTGATTGCTTTTAGGACTTCCAAACAAATCCATTTGGTCAGTAACAGCTTTTTTATTTTCGCTTATTGTTTTGCTGAGTGAAGAAGAACCTACTTTTTCACTCGTTTTTGGAGAAAATGATTTTACAGATTCTTCATTTAGAATTTTCTTTTTTAATGTTCTAAATTCCAATTCATCAAAAAGGGCTGATAAAAGGTCTTTATTTTTTTCTGTAATATCTTTTACGTCATCATATTCCAGTGCTTTTGCATCAAATTCTATCGGAACATCAATTTTTATAGTTGCTAATTCTTTTGATAAGAGTCCTTGCTGTGCAAAATTAATGACATTTTCTTTTTGCTTTCCTTTGAGTTTATCTGCATTTTCAATAATTCCTTCTACGCTTCCAAATTCTTTCAACAGTTTGATTGCCGTTTTTTCTCCAATCCCTGGAATCCCTGGTATATTATCAGCAGCATCTCCTTGAAGTCCCAAAATATCTGTTAATTGCATCGGATTCTCCAATTCCCAACGCTCACAAACTTCTTCTATTCCCCAAATTTCGGCAGAACTACGACCAGCATAAGCTACCTTATAAAAAAATATTTTTTCCTCTACAAGCTGTGCATAATCTTTATCGATCGTAACCATATACACCTCAAAACCTTCTCTAACTGCTGCTTTGGCAATCGTTCCAACAATATCATCGGCTTCAAAACCGTCCATTTTCAAAATAGGAATATTTAGAGCTTCCAACAAACGATTGATAAAAGGCTTTGAAAGCGTGATAGCTTCTGGTTGTTTTTCTCTATGTGCTTTATAGGCTTCAAACTGCTCATGACGAAAAGTAGGCTTCGAAGTATCGAAAGCGATGCCAATATGAGTAGGTTTTTCGTTTTGGAGAATATCCCAAATAGAATTTGTAAACCCTAAAATTGCACCTGTATCAATGCCTGTTGAGGTCATTCTAGGATTTTTACTAAATGCAAAATGCGCTCTATAAATGAGAGCCATTGCATCTAAAAGAAATAATTTTTTGGGAGCGTCTGGAGTAGAAAGCATAAAACAAAGTCAGAAGTTAGAATTTAGAAGTCAGAATTAATACAGTTGATTTATTTGTAGGGAACTTTTAAGTCAGCGAAGCTAAAATGGTTTGTCTTTTCCTAATGTAGTCTTTTAATCAATTACAAAAATAGCTTTAAAATTTTAGTTTTCTTAATCATTTAATTATTCTTCACATGTCATTACTTAGGTCAGTCCAATAAAGCAATACCAAAGAAATAACAAAATAAAAGTTAGTCAGTAATTGGTTTTGTCAAAGTTCTTAATTACGAAAAAATAGAATTTACTTCATTTATCCATTTTTTCATTATATCAAGCTGTTTTTGAGTTGTAATTTTGATGATTTGAATCGCTTGAACTGCATTTGTGGTAAAAATAATTTGTGCTTTATTTATATCTTCTTTTGTAATTGCCTTTTCATCAATAGAAATTTCAAGTTTAATTTGAGTAGTATAATTATCTAACAAAAAATTTCTCATTGTTCCCATTACACCACCTTCAGAAGATGGAGGAGTAATGAAATGAAGTTTGTTTTTCTCTTCTTTTTCCAAAATAAAAACATTTGCTGCCCCTGCTTCTGCAATTCTACCTTCATTATTCAATAAAAAAATCTCTTCTGCATTTTGTTCTTTTCTATATTTTCCTGCCAAGATATAAGGTAAAGCATTTGTTTTTTTGAAAGGGGAAAGCCTTTTACTAT
>DAIUBX010000151.1:0-6974 GCA_036846465.1 Bernardetia sp. | reverse complement strand
ACGTTGATAATGGTAAAATAAATGATAGCTTGACGGACATGGTGTCCTCACGAGCAATACATAAAACTCTTAAGTTGACAACATTGACCTCTTACTTCTGACTTTGTTCTTCAAGATATTCTACATTTCCATATTGACTACAAATCGGACATTCCAATGGATTATGACTTCTTGCAGGACAATATTCTCTACCAAAATAAATAATTTGAATATGCAAATCGTTCCAATTTTTCTTAGGAAAAAGGGCTTTCAAATGTTTCTCTGTTTGAACTACATTTTTTCCGTTTGAAAGCCCCCAACGATACGCCAAACGATGAATATGCGTATCGACAGGAAAAGCAGGTTGCCCAAAATACTGCGAAACAACCACTGAAGCCGTTTTGTGTCCTACTCCTGGTAATTCTTCCAAAAGTTCTAATTTATCAGGAACTTCTCCACTATATTTTTCTAATAAAATTTCTGAAAGCCGATGAATTGCCTTTGATTTATTGTTTGAAAGTCCACAAGGACGAATAATACTTTTGATTTGTTCGGTAGTAAGTTGTACCATTTTGTTGGGTGTATCGGCTTCTTCAAATAAAACTGGCGTAACTTGATTTACTCGTTTGTCGGTACATTGTGCAGAAAGCAAAACCGAAATAAGCAAAGTATAAGCATCTTTATGGTCTAATGGAACAGCAGGATTTGGATACAATTCTTTCAAAATCTTAGCGATTGCATTGGCTTTTTTTTGTGGTGGATAATTTACTGATTTTGGGAATTTCATTGAATGGGAATTGGGTAATAGGAAATGGGAAGTAGGGATTGGGAAGTAGGGATTGGGAAGTAGAAATTAGGAATGAGAATAATTTGAGTAGTTTATTAAATTTCTCCTCGTTTCCATTTCAAAAAAGGTGCTGTACTTTGATTTTTGTAACCATGAAAACTCGCAGCTAAGAATATCAAGATAGCAAAACCAAGTGCAGTATAAGCAATCAAAGGTTCAAGATTCCATTGACGGTACGTAATGGCTACTAATGCCCAAACGCCTACCATAGCCGTTTCTCTCAAATTTCTTGTAGCAATTAAAAATAAATACAAACCTGTTGCGATAATAATCATCAAAACTGTCCACATAGAAGCAGATAAGGGTTCGCCTTCCCAGCCAATACTTACCAAAAATGAAGATACATTTGCAATCGAAGCCACCATAATCCAACCTAAATAAATCACAATCGGCCACCAAACAAAGGCAATAATTCGGACAGGTGCATCCCAAATTTCTAAACGTAAATTTAGTGTAAGTTTGATAAGAGAAAATAAAAGAACAAACATAATCATAACCGAAAGCGCAGTATATTCGTTAAGCCAAACAACTACCCAAGAAGCATTACAAATATTAGTTATGACAAACCAAAAACTTGTTTGATGAATTGTTTTTATAAAAATATTTTCAGAATTATCATAATTTGAAAGTACATCGTTTTTATGCTTAAATTTGTAGAGAACATACCATTGAAAGCCTACAAAGGCAAAAAGCATCAAAAATATGATTCCCCAAATAGAAAAAGCATAACCAGCAGGAGTAAAAAGCGTTCCATATTTTTTACTAATTTCGCCAATCGTTTTTCCTCCAAAAAATCCTGTATTGGATAAATAATTTATAAAAATTGTACAACTAAGTGTAAGTGTATTAAATAGTACAAGTAATTTCGTTTTCATACTGTATGTTTTAGTTTAAAAAATTGGTCTAATAAAATTCAAAAAAAATGAAGCCCTCACTCTACATAAGTCTTATCGAATGTGATTTGTTTTGGGAAAATCGCAATAAAAATCTAATGCATTTTTCAGAGACTTTTAACTACTTAGTTGAGAATTTTTTTTATTCAAAGAAGATTCAAGTAGATATAATTGTCATTCCTGAAATGTTTACGACTGGTTTTACTATGAATACTGGTTTGGCAGAAAAGTTTGAAGAATTACATTCTACATTAAGTTGGTTGAAAGAAGAAGCTAGAAGATATAAAGTTGCCATTACTGGAAGTGTGATTATAGAAGATGATAATAAATTTTATAATCGCTTGTTTTTTGTAGAGCCAAATGGAAATGTTCAATATTATGACAAAAGGCATCTTTTCAGAATGGCAGGAGAACATGAAGTATTTTCAGCAGGTAAAGAATTACCTATTTTTGAATACAAAGGCTGGAAAATATGTCCACAGATTTGTTATGACTTGCGTTTTCCTGTTTTTTCTAGGAATAATTTAATGATTGATGAAGATGGAATGGCTACTTCTGGATATGATATTTTATTGTATGTAGCTAACTTTCCTGCTGCTCGTGCGTTGGCTTGGAATACACTTTTACCTGCTCGTGCTATTGAAAACTCGTGTTATTGTGTAGGTGTAAATCGCATAGGAAAAGATGGAAAAGGTATTGAATATCAAGGAGATTCTGCTATTTATAATCCAAAAGGAGAAAAATTAGAATGTATAAAAGATACCATTGTAACAACACAAATTTTGTATTACTCGCTTTCGGCAACGGATTTGCAAGAATACAGAAAGAAATTTGCCGTTTATTTAGATGATGATAAATTTGAATTGAAATAATTTTGAGCGTTTTTTATGAGAGCAACTATTTTTTACTTACTACTAATTTTCTGTTTTTCTACTACACTTCTTTTTGCCAAATCAGCTCAAAGCCAAACCTATCGTTTGTTATATCGATTTGTTGATAAAGATACAGGAAAACCAATTGATGGTGTAAATGTGCGTATTATAAACACAAATGATAATTCTGAACAAGTAACCATTACTACAAAAGATGGCGAAACACTCATTTATTTGCAGCCTGAAACTACTTTTTTGATTCGTGCTTATAATAAAAAATATTTTTCTACGGATACCATTCGTTTACAAACTCAAAAACTACCTTCTGAAATAGCCAAAGAAGACGAAAGACGAAACATTAAAAAAGATATTCCTTTAGAAAAAATAAATATCGGTGTTGTCAAAAAACTAATTGGTGTTCATTTTTCACCTAATAGTGATAAGATTTTACCAGAATGTGAAATTATTTTGAAACGATTAGCGTATATGTTGCGATTAAATCCTAGCATAAAAATAGAAGTTGCTTCTCATACCGATTCTAGGGGAGAAGATGAATATAACCTTCAACTTACTCAAAAACAGGCAAATGCGTTGAAGGAATTTTTGATAGAACAGGGAATTGCAGAGGATAGAATAAAAGCAAGAGGTTTTGGAGAAAGTCAATTACTCAATCAATGTACAAACGATATAAAATGTAGCTCATCTGAACACATACAAAATAGACGAGTAGAATATGTCATCATTGGAATAGAATAAAACTCAACTTTTCAGTTCTTCGTACCATTTATTCACCTCTTCTTTCAAAACTCCTTCTACTACTTCTATCTTGACGCTACTTTTTTCTATAATTTCTTTGCAAGAAATGTCTATCTGTGGCTGTCCTTTTTCTATCAAATCTTTGATACTCAAACCAAAAACTATCCTTGATATTTTTGCCCAAACTGCCGTAGTAGCACACATAGGACAAGGTTCGCAAGTTGTATAAAGCGTATAATTTTCTAAGCTCAGAATTTTGTTTTGCTTACAAAAATCTCTAATCAAATTGAGTTCTGCATGTGCACTTACGTCTGAATCTTGTTTGACAGTATTGAACGCACAAGCTACAATTTCAAAACTTCCATTTGCTACCAAAACAGCACCATAAAGCGTATTTCCTTTTTTGGCTTCTTGGATAGCTTCTAGCATAAATTCTTTCATAGAATAGGATTTATAATTTTTAGGACTTTCGCAAATGACTTTTTTATCAGAATAATATTCTGTTTATGTCGGTCTGCCCTATGGGACTGACCTTGTATTCATACTTAGGTCAGCCCGATAGGGCAGTACCGAAGGAAAGTCTTGATAAAAAAATATCCTTTATTTATTATGAATAGTCACAATAAATAAAGGATATTTCAAAATTAATTTATATTTTTTTCTGTTTTACATCACTTTCAACTTTTGCCCAATATTCAATTTATCAGTACGCAAATTATTGAGTTCTTTTAACCTTGAAACTGTAATTCCTGCGTTGTTTGCAATTCCCCAAAGTGTATCGCCATATTTTACGACATGATAAGAGGAACTTGATTTATTTGAAGTAGAAGCTATAGATTTTGTAGAAGAAGTTGTACTTTTAGTTGAAGCTACTGTATTAGAACTATTTGTTGTACTTTTTACACCATACATCACTAATTTTTGTCCCGTATTTATTCTTGAACCTGAAATTCCATTCCAGCTTCTTAGTGAAGTAATTGAAGTGTTATATTTTACTGCAATTCCTCCAAGAGTTTCACCTCTTCGTACTGTGTGATAGAATTTAGAACCAGATGCTTTGGAAGAATAAGACTTTGTAGAACTCGTTTTAGCAGAAGCTGTATAACTCTGTGCTGTAGTAGTACTAAATGTTTTTGTGTTTTTATAGCTACTTACAGAAGCTGTATGTGAAGCCGTTGAGTTACTGCTTTTATAATTTTTATTCTGACAAGCAATCAATATTTCTTCTTGACTCTTCCAAAAGAATTCGGATCTGTTTTTAGGAATTCTGATTGGATGTTCTTTTGCGTAGTGAGGAATAATTCCAACTTTTGCCTCTGGATTCATTGCCTTCAAATCTGTTGCACACATGCGAAGTTCGTCTGCTAATTTATCCAAGTTTACATACTGACTCACAAAAACGGTATCGTATTCAATTGCATAAATAGGCTCTTCTACTACCATCGCATGGTCTTCTGCATAATTGAAAAGATAAGCATAGGCTGTATAAAGAGGAACATAAGCACGAGTTTCACGAGGCAAATAATCATAAATCCCCCAAAAAGTCTTTTTACCTGAACGGCGCATCGCTTTCTGTACATTTCCAGGTCCACAGTTGTAGGCCGCAATCGCAAGTTCCCAATCTCCATCAAAGAAATTATTCAGATATTTTAAGTATTTACAGGCTGCAATAGTTGAAGAGGTTGGGTCCATTCTTTCATCTATATAAAAATTTTGATTCAAGCCAAATACTTTTCCAGTACGTGGCATAAACTGCCAAAGACCAACAGCACCTGCATGTGATTTGACTTGTGTTTTGAAGGCTGATTCTACGACAACTAAATATTTCAATTCTTCTGGCATATCATGCTCTTTTAGAATTTTTTCAAAAAGAGGGAAATATTCATTTGACTTTGCAATGAGTGTATTTGTATAGGTATAATATTTTACTCCATATTTTTCGATAAAATTTCTTACTTCTGGCGTGTAGTTAAAAGGAACTTTATTCTCAATCGCCTTCATACGAGCGGTCATTTCTTCATCAGAAAGTGCATTTCTAAAATTACCTGCTAAATCCAAATTATCTAAAAACTCAATCGTAGAATCTTGATGGTCAAAAAATAATTCGGCATCTACCATCAAAGCCTCATCGCTTACAATTTCTTCTATTTCATTGAGGTATTCCACAGGTTGCCCAGAAATATAAGAAACAAAATCAGCCAACAAATGAAAAGAAAAACGTTTTTGATCTTGCAAATCACTAGAATCAGAAGGTGTAAGAGGACTTCCCACCATCAAACGTTCGATAGAAGGAGGCGCACCAGTAGGAGAAAACATCGATTCTTTGAGCTGATGAGAATTCCATTTTACGGTATCAGAATTTGAAAAATAATGAAAGGTCTGATTAGTAAAAGGTTTGTTGTTGGTTAGAAAGGTAGTCTCTAAAAGAGCAGATGTTTTTAAGGCATTTATTTCTTGTTTCTTAGTAGTAACGGTTTGGTTATCATCATTTAACACCGTTATTGGAACTGTATTTTCTATTTTAAAGTTGTAGGGTTCGTATTTTAATCCGTTTTGTGCTACTGAAAATCCAGCAGTACAGAAAACGAATGCAGAAGTCAAAAAAAGTTTGAGCATAGAACTTCTTGATAGGTTACTATTGCTTACTTTATTTTGAGTTGATAATTTGCTTACTAGCATAAATGAAAAAATGTTTGCGTAAAAATATACGTTTTATAAATTGACTGTAAATATACCTTAAAGAATAAATAAATACAACTAACTGATTATCAAATAATTAGTTAGTTATTTTATAGCTCTATAATTACAAAGGTATTTATTTTGTTTAAATCGAATTATTTATTTATTCTTCTAAAAAACTGATTCAAAACAAAATTATATTTTTCTAACAGACAAATATCTTATTTTTTTTGATAGGAAATCGAATCAACGACGTATTTTTTATGATTTAAAGGGAATCAAAGACTAATTTGGTAAAAATAAGTACATAAATTACTCCTAAATCAGTTCGTATTTAATTAATGAAATGCATTAATACGTTGTTTTCGATAAAATTACCAAACTCATCGGTTTAATTCAAGTCGTTTTAGATTATTTTATAGTGTGTTCATCGAAAAAGAGAATAATTAGAAATGTAAATTACTCTCTATTCATTCAAAAAAACGAGCAAACAGAATTATATTGTTATATTTTATTCATCTTTTGAGAAGTATCTAACCATTTTTTGCATCATCTATATTATCAAAAAAACGAATTTGCACCTCTTTCATATTTTTTTCAGCTGTACCTGCATATTTGTTTATAGATAACTTACCGAATACACTAGAGGGAACAATAAGTGCCAAAAAACGTCCTCCAGCATCATACATAGCAGGATTCCATTCTTGATTCCAGTAGTTTTGTACGTCTTCACTCACTATTTTTAAATCTAGAGTATTGCATATAAAAGCAGTAAGATGTGGATTTTCTTTTCTCTTTTCTTTTAAAGTACTTACTACTGTTTCACAAAATGGTTTTACCAATTCTAATTTTTGAAACCCTTTCCAGTCAATAATAAAACATGGTGTTTGTTCGTCGTAATGTAAGTCTGCAAATTTTTCTGAAATAATCGTTTTCATAAATATCAAT
>DAIUBX010000150.1:0-7004 GCA_036846465.1 Bernardetia sp. | reverse complement strand
AATCGCTAAAAAGTCGGAAGAGCCCTTTTTCTTAAAAATTAAGATTTACTTTTAAAAAACTCCTCCAATACTCCAACTTCTTCAAACTTCTTTAAAGCATTTAAGTAAATAAGAAATGGAACAGTAATATCTCTAGCAGGCACTTCATCATTATTCTCAATTACTTCAGAACTGTTTTTTGCTATTTTTTGTAATTCTTCATAATTCATATTATCAAAAGCTTCTTGCATTGCTAAGTTATTAAAAGCAAGAAAACAAATATCATAACCATCCCTAAGTGGGTTATTAGTTATTGCCTTACATTTAATAATGTAAGTTGTCAGAAATGTTATAAATTCACCTAGCATTTTATTCCCTCCAAAGATTGATTTGAAATGTTCGAATGTAGTTTTCATTTTATTGGTTATTTTAAAATAAAGTTTGTTTATGCTTAAAAATATGACGCTTTCCTAAATACTGCCAAACGGCACGACAGGCTTTTGTATCTGCCAATGCTCTGTGTGTTTTTGAAGTAAATATTAATTAAAAATATAAATCTTCATCAAGTTCATCTTTGCCACAATTTTCACAAACTGTAAATCCTTCCTTATCTTTATTACGAGCAAACTTGAAATACTTACAAGAGCTATTTTCTAGTTATATCTTACCTTAAAACCAAATCGAAACCAGACAACTGATAGAACAGGTTTTGTAATTGGTGGACATATTGGAGACGATTTTCGCCTCTGATGTTTTTTATTGGTAAAAACCACTGACCTTGTGAATTATACCAACAAAACCAAAATTCAATCTTATTGCTTTTTACTGCCTTATCTTTAATCCAATCGTAACCGTATGAAGGGGACAAATGAAAACAGTAATCATCGTCTACCAAGTTAGACCAAAAATTGTTTTCAATTTGTCTTTCGCTCGGTCCTACTTTTTGAAATTCCACAGGCTGAAAATTGGGCGATTGGTCACGCCTGAATTTTAGCATAATATCTTCAGTAAGTGGTATTGGTTGGTATTCTTTTGTTTGCTCCCAAATATCAAACATTGAACGTGAATCAATCTTTACCATTACGCCATCACACATTAGATAATTACCTACACGCAAATCACGGACAGATAAAGGCGAACACATAACAATATCTTTACGCAATGGGGGTTTAGCTTCTTTTGACAATTTTTCATTACTCATAATTTTGTGCTTTTACTTCACATTCAAAACATTCCAGTTCCATTTTCTACCAATCAATTTTCTTTCAAATGCTTTTCGGTTGGCTTCTGATTGTTCGTAATAAATAACCGAAAAAACCCAGTCCGAAACAGTCCCTTGTTTGGAAATCCTTCTTATCCTGCTGTTGCTATGCGATTTGCAATGAATAGCAGTCAAGTGTTCACAGGCACGAGCAGCCAAATTATTTGTTTCTCCAAAATAAACCGAATTGGTTTTTTTATGAAAAAGCATATAGTTTCCTCCTGCCGAGCTTTCAAAAACACTATTGCTTCTAGTGATAGGTTTCTCTACGTTTTGCATTAGTAAAACAGAAAACGCAAACTTTTCACGACGTTCGATAAACCGTATCAATTCGTCGTGAAAACTTCCATTTACTACTTCTTGGTAACAACCCTCAAAAGCCGTATTTTTTCCTATTTTAAGTAGTGCTACCATAATTACCCAGTTGTATATCTTGACCGTATGTGCTTGGGTCAATACCCATTGCTTCAAAGCCTTTTGCTAAGACTTCTTCAACGATTACAGATTTTGATTTTTTACTTTTTCTGATTTTTTCCACGCCATGCATAACCTCAAGACAATCTGATATTTCTTTTGGCAATGTAATAGAAACAGCTTCTCTAATTTCCTTATTGTCGTTCATAGAATTATTTATTATGATAATAAAAATTATGATATTATTTATTAAATATTACGATAATTTCAATAAAATGCGTTTTTGTTAAAAATATTTCAATAAAAATACTAATTTATTTTCATTTTTGCAAAAATTAATTTATATTTGTTTATGGCAAATAAAAATCTAATTACCTTACCTATAAAGAGTTATGCAAAATATAGCAAACGCAAAATACGGAATTGATAACTTCAATTTCTTTGCACGAACCACAGCAGGAAACACGTATGTAATAGTCCTTACTGTATTGGTAAATACAGTAGGTTATATGTTTTTTTTCAAAATGATTTTTACAGATAGAATTGCTGAATACAATGCTGATATGGCAAACTGGCTGCCTTATGTAATCGGTTTTATCTTTTCGATTGTCATTTCTTCTGGTAGTTACTTCTCTATTATAAATGGATACACACATTTAGGCAAAGTCTTGTTTTGGTTGAGTATTGTGTTGAGTATTTCGACTTATGCGATGATGCTTTTGACTGATTTCCCCTCTTTTTCAAAATTAGTAGAAGTAAAAATAGCTAGTGGAGGAACTGAAATGATTGAAAAATTTGCTTTTGGAAAAGAGGAAATGAAATTTGTTTTGAAGTGCTTTGCTGTATTTGTACTAGCAGTTACACCAGACTATATTTCAAAGGAAATTTCTAAAGAAGTTTCTAAAAAATACGAAACTGATAAATACATGAAAGCCTTAGACTTGCAACTAGAAGCACACCAAGAATTAAGAATTGAACGAGAAATGCAAAACCTAGCTAAGTCTAGTTCTTCAAATGAAGAAGAGGAACTAAAAAGAATGCAAGATATGATGAAGGCACTTGGCAGAAGGCAACAACGTACACCAATAAATTAAAATTATCCAAAATCTAAAAAAATACCTAATTAAATGGAAAATCAAAACTCAAATCAAAACGCAGTACAAGAAAACAGTAATTCAAGAGTAATTGAATTATTGAACAGCCATTTCAAAACGTCTTCAAGCACAAAGACTGCTTTTAGCTTCCTTAAAGTGTTGGCTATTTTATTTATAGCTTCCTTTATTTGGTCAAACCTTGCTGGTAGTTCTACTCAATTTACTTTTCCTATCGTAGCCTTACTTTATATTGTCTTCGTTTTTGGTCAGATTATCATAAAAGAAAATGATTCTAGACTAAAAAACACCGATAATTTTGCCAAAATGTTGCAGATTCAAGTTTTAGAATTGAATGAACTTGAAGAGCAAGCAGCAGGGTATAAGGAAGCATTCAAAAACAGTAAGCAAGTAATTTTGGAATGGGAGAAAGCTCATAGCTACCTCGCTGCCGAAAATAGCAACCTCAAAGAAAATTATACCAAGCTACAAGATAGCTATGATACTATAAATGGTAGGTTGAACATTGCTGAAAAAAATGCAGCTAGGTACAAAAAGGATATAGAGGATTCTGAAAATATCATCAAAAAAGCCAAAACAGAAGCCTATATCATCGGAATTGCTGAATATGAAGAACTCGTTACACTCAAACGTTCCATTCCTCAAATAAAAGATGAGGAAGCTAGAAGAGTGAAAGAAGCTAGGCAAGAATTTTTAGAAGCAAGGATAAACAAAGCTAGAGCTATGTCAGAAGTAAGTAGTTAAGTGAGTTACGAAAGGCTGTGAGATTTTTTTGCAGCCTTTGTTTTTTACTTGCTAGTAACAACATTAATCAATCACCAAATTTAAAATTATGTCTCAATTTATTGTGTTATCAGCCGTAATCAGTGTTTGTATTTCTCTCCAAATCGCATACGATTACATTTCTACTCGTTTTATAAAAACAAAACCAAAGATAGTAATGGACGATGAACTGAAAAATGTAGCAGGAATAGAGAACTTCATAGAAGAGCTGTTAAAAGAACTCTCTTCTGAATCTATTACTGAATATTGTAAAGGAAAAACTAAAAGCCAAAAAGAATGGGCAGAAAAATACTGGACATTTGGAAAAGTTACGAATGTCTTTTTGCAGCATTTCGAAGATGCCAATTCTTTCTCTATCTCTGTAACTGCCAAAAAACTAGGTAGCTATACAGGTTATCAGATGATTTTCGGAGATAAATTAGATATTAATGAAGTTGAGTTTAGGGTTCATTCTATTAATAAATCTCTTTTTCAACCTTCTTTTTTTGTTACTTATTTTTCTGAAAATAATATTCCAGTAAAAGAACTGAAGAAATTTAATTACAAAATGGCTGTATAAAAATATGAAATTACTATCAAAAATTACTGATTTTATATTTAGTGATAAAGCAGAAACACGCAAGTGGCATTGGAATAATCCTTTTGAAAAAGGAATTGAAAGTTTCGATTTGTATCAGAAGGGGAATGACAACTATTTCAAGTATTTGAGAGGGGAAATGCCATCAACTGTTTATGTAGTACAAGTTTGGATAGATGGTTATAAGTTTAATCAAAGTAATTCCAATAGATTTTACTCAAGATTAGTCTATACAGATAAAGAAGAAGCTGCTTTAATTGCTATTGAAACTGCAAAAATTAGAAATTTAGACATTGAAGATTATAGAATTATGCTTTCTATAAACGGACACGAGGAAATGGAAATACCTATTTATTAATAAAACCGAAAAACACCTATGGAAAAACTATTCTTTTACGACCTTGAGACAACAGGCGTAAAATATTGAAAAAACGGAATACATCAAATCTCTGGTGCAATCGTCATTGATGGAAAAGTAAAGGAACGTTTCAATTTTAGAGTAAAGCCTTATAAAGATGCGCTGATAGAAGAGGAAGCTCTCAAGATAGCTAATGTTACTAAAGAAGATTTAGAAACAGATGTGTATAAGCCTTTTAAAACTGTCTATAAAAAGCTAACTCAAATGCTTACCAAGTATGTAAATAAGTTTGATAGAAAAGACAAATTTCACTTGGTAGGCTATAACAATGCTAGTTTTGATAATGCTTTTTTAAGAGCTTTTTTTGTTCAAAATGGCGATAATTATTTTGGTAGCTTCTTTTGGGCTGATTCTATTGATTGTTATGTTCTGGCAAGTAACTTTTTCAGAAAAGAAAGAGCTAGTTTTGAGAACTTCAAGCAAATGACTGTAGCAAAAAAACTCGGTATTGAAGTCGATGAGGCAAGGCTTCACGATGCTGAATACGATATAGATTTGTGTATGCAGATTTATGAGAGGGTTGCTATACTTTAACCGTATATCTAGTATCAATAATAGCAAATAAGGGTTAAAAGAAGTGTAGCGAAGTAAAAACAATTATTGCTTCGATAGTTTATTTTGAATCTTCAAAGCAAAACTCTAAATCTTATTTTACTAAGATTTAGAGTTTTTTTTGTTTAGAAAATAATAGCTAGAATCTTTTCTAATAGAGTTATAGTATTGTCTAATAATATCACTATTCTGATAGATAAAATGAAACTAGTAAATCACTATTTTTGTGAGTATAAAGAGTTTAATAGAAGAGTGAAAAATAGAAAAAGCTCCCTTTTTTAAAAATAAATATTTTTTAGTATATTTATTTCAAAATAATCATATAAATAATTTTTATAGTGCAATTATTTTTAGTGTAATTTTTTATAAAATTTTCAGTTTAATACAATAATCAATATAAAATTCTAATTTACACTATTTAAGTGATTAAAAATTCGGATATATTTTTTTTTTTTGATACTTTATATGTTTTTTGCTCTCTCTGTTTGAAATTAATTTTCAATGTAATAGATTTGCACTTTGAATAGTCACATTATCATTCGCAAAGGCATTACCATGAAATCATTTCAATTTTATACGCTCTCTCTTATTGTATTTTTACTATGTTTGTGTAGTTCTGTAAATGCACAAGATTCTCAAGAACCTGATCCATTAGAAGTAAAAATCTTCCCTCCGTCTCCTAATACAGCTAGTTTGGGTAAATATGGAGAAGTCCCTGTGGGTTTATACACAGGAATACCACAAATTTCTATTCCACTTACTTCTATTCAAGATGGTAGCCTTTCGATGCCTATTAGTTTGAGTTATCATGCAGGTGGCATACGTGTAGAAGAGATTGCAAGTTGGGTAGGTTTGGGTTGGATTCTCAATGCTGGTGGTGTCATTACTAGACAGGTAAGAGGAATTCCTGATGAGTATGATATGGCAGATAGAACGGAGAATATTAGATTTATAGATGAATGGATAATTACTGCCATTGATGTTAATCCTGTGCCTACTGAACTGACCACAGCTAGGGATTTAGCAAAACAAGCACTTGATGGTGTAAAAGATACAGAATCTGACTTATATGTATTTAATATAAATGGAATATCAGGTACTTTCTATTTTGGAGAAGATAATAAAGTTATTTTCCAAGAACATCAAGACATAAAAGTAGAATGGTTGGATGATTTTAACTGGATAATTACAGATGCGCAAGGAAACAAATACTATTTAGGAGCTTCTAAAGACAAAAGTAGAACGGTAATAGAACGAACGATGACATCAACAGGCAATAGTATAGGTGGGGTAAGTACTGCTTTAAGTGCTTGGTATCTTGTAGAAATTGAAGATGCTACTCAAGAACATAAAATTACACTAAACTATAAAAATACAATAGCTGAAACGTATCATAGAGCAGGGGAAACTTATCAAGCCTATGGTGGGTCAGGCTCTAATTGTGGACAAAGAAGAAGAAGTAATACTTTTAGTATAGCAAAAACATTTGGAGTACAATTAACTTCAATAGAATCTAAACACCAGAAAATTGTCTTTGAAGATGACTTTTCAAGAGAAGACCTTAATACACGTACAAGTGGCAACAACGAACCTACTAAAGCATTGAGTAAAATAAGGGTAGAGAATAAACAAAATAACAATACAATTAAAGAATTCGAATTTGGTTACAGTTATTTTGAGTCTCTATTAGTTCCAAATTACCCAGCTGGTCTTTCAGATAATCAAAGGAAAAAACGATTGCGATTAGATTGGGTAAGAGAAAAAAATGAAAATATATTACTTCCTCCTCATCGATTTGAATATAATTCTACTAGGCTACCCGAACGCTTTTCTTGTCAAATGGACTTTTGGGGCTTTTATAATGGAAAGGCTATTAATGATGCTAATTTACCAAGAACATTGTTACCT